>NZ_JAIXHU010000018.1:0-62705 GCF_025671395.1 Paraclostridium sp. AKS73
CGATGAAAAATAAATAAAAAAGAAGATATATAAATATAAATATTTACATATCTTTTTCATTTTATAATAATCCGAATTTTAGTATGAATACTATGCTAAGTATAATTAAAGAAAGTTTTGCCTGATCTTTCTTACCACTAGCTAACTTTAAAAATGTATATGATATAATTCCAAACATAATACCATCTGCAACACTGTATGATAAAGGCATCATTACAAATGTTATAAATGCTGGTATCGCATCTGTAAAATCATTAAAGTTAATTCTTAATATTGAACTTGCCATTAAGAATCCTACAAGTATAAGTATTGGAGCTGTAGCTTGAGGTGGTATAGAAACAAATAATGGAGCAAAAAATAATGAAATTAAGAATAAAATTCCAGTAATTACTGCTGTTAATCCCGTTCTTCCTCCAACTGCTATTCCAGATCCACTTTCAACTGTTGTCGCTAGCGTTGATGTTCCTAATACTGAAGATATAGTAGTTGAAACAGATTCTGCTAATAATGCTTTTTTTACATTAGGCATATTTCCATTTTCATCTAATAAATTAGCCTTATCTGCAATCCCTAATAAAAATCCTATTGAGTCAAACATATTAACAAATAATAATGTAAGAACTATTACTAACATATCTAAGCTAAATATTTGACTTTTACCTACATCCAGTGCTTTCATAAATACAGGTTGTATTGATGGAGGTAAGTCTATAACTCCTGTTGGCATAGGAACTATTGAAAATACCATCCCAATTACAGATGTAATTATTATAGATATTAAAAATGCTCCATTTACATTTTTTATTAATAAAGTTGCAGCTATCATTAATCCTATTATAGATAATAATACAACTGGTGACTTAACATTTCCCAATGATATTATAGCTCCACCTTGTTGAACAATCCCTGCATTAACAAGTCCTATAAATGTTATAAACAACCCAATTCCAGCCGTTATAGCATGTTTTAATACATCTGGCATACACTCTATTATCTTTTCACGAACATTAGTTATTGTTAATAAAATAAATATAATACCTTCGATAAACATAGCACATAGTGCAAATTGCCAAGTATATCCCATACCTAAAACTACTGTATACGTAAAGAACGCATTTATTCCCATACTAGGCGCTAATATTATAGGATAATTAGCTAAGAATCCCATTATTATACATCCTATTGCTGAAGCTATTGCAGTTGCTGTAAAAACAGCACCTTTATCCATACCAGCTTCACCTAATATAGTAGGATTTACAACTAATATATAAGCAATTGTCATAAATGTTGTTATTCCTGCTAATACTTCTGTTTTTACATTTGTGTTATTTTCACTTAGTTTAAAAACTTTCTCTAATAATCCATTATTAGAGCCTTTAACACTTGAATTTTGCATATTTTCCTCCATTGATGATAAATTTTTTGTGATAAAATCCTTATAAAAAAATAAAAAGCATAAGCTTTTTATTTTTTATAATTTATTGTAAGTGTTTGAATAAACTGGTTTTATTCCCATTCTATAGTTCCTGGAGGCTTACTAGTGATATCGTAAACTACTCTATTTGCTCCATCAACTTCATTTACAATTCTATTAGATATTTTTTCTAATACATCGTAAGGCATTTTGTACCAATCAGAAGTCATTCCATCAGAAGAAGTAACGGCTCTTATACCTACTAAATAAGCATAAGTTCTTTCATCTCCCATAACTCCAACAGTTTTTACATCTGGTAAAGTTGCGAATGCTTGCCATATTTCACTATATAAACCAGCTTTTTTAAGCTCGTCCATATATATAGCATCTGCTTCTCTTAATATATCACATCTCTCTTTAGTTACTTCGCCTATAACTCTTATTCCAAGACCTGGTCCTGGGAATGGATGTCTATATATTAAATCATAATCTATTCCAAGTTCTAATCCTATTTTTCTAACTTCATCTTTAAATAATTCTCTTAAAGGTTCAACTATTTCAAATTCTATATCTTCAGGTATTCCACCAACATTATGATGTGATTTTATTGTAGCTGATTCTCCAAGTCCACTTTCTACAACATCAGGATATATAGTTCCTTGAGCTAAGAAATCCATTTTTCCTAATTTATTAGACTCTTCTTCAAATACTCTTATAAACTCTTCACCTATTATTTTTCTCTTAGCTTCAGGTTCTGTTACACCTTTTAATTTAGATAAGAATCTATCTTCACAATTTACTCTTATTAAGTTCATATCAAACTTATCTCTAAATATTCTTTCAACATCATCGCCTTCATTTTTTCTAAGTAATCCATGATCTACGAATACACAAGTTAAGTTATCTCCTATAGCTTTATGAACAAGTACAGCTGCAACTGATGAATCTACTCCACCACTTAAAGCACAAAGTACTTTCTTATCTCCTATAGTTTCTTTTAATTCTTTTATCTTTTCTTCTATAAATGAATCTGTTGTCCAATCTCCACTTACTTCACATACATTATATAAGAAGTTTCTTAAAACTTTATCTCCTTCTAAACAATGTTCAACTTCTGGGTGGAATTGAACTCCGTATAATTTCTTTTCTGGGTGATGCATTGCAGCTACTGGACAATCCTCAGTATATGCAGCAACTTCAAATCCTTCAGGAAGAACATCTATTAAATCTGTATGACTCATCCAAACAGTATTAGTAGAAATTCCTTCAAATATGTTTGAAGCGTTATATGTTATAGAAGTTTTTCCATATTCTTTTTCACTATTATTTCCTCTTCTTACATTACCACCTAATAAGTGAGCCATTAACTGAACTCCATAACATATTCCAAGTATAGGTACTCCTATTTCGAATATTTCTTTAGTTATCTTTGGAGACTCTTCTAAGTATGCACTGTTAGGTCCTCCTGTAAAGATTATTCCTTTTGGATTTTTAGCTTTTATTACTTCTATATCTGTAGTATGTGGTAATATTTCACAATATACGTTATTTTCTCTAACTCTTCTTGCAATTAATTGGTTGTATTGACCACCAAAATCTATTACTAAAACTATTTCATGTTGTTTTTTCATTCTTATACCTCCCCTTGAGTGCTGTAATTTGGCGCTTCTTTAGTTATAGTTATATCATGTGGATGACTTTCTTTTAATGAAGCAGCTGTTATTTTTATAAATTCAGAATTTTCCATTAAGTCTTTAATTGTAGCGGCACCACAGTATCCCATACCAGCTCTTATTCCACCTATCATTTGGTAAACTATATCTTCAGCTTTACCTTTATATGCAACCATTCCTTCAACACCTTCAGGAACTAATTTTTTAGCATCATTTTGGAAGTATCTATCCTTAGATCCTTTTTCCATAGCTCCGATAGATCCCATTCCTCTATATGTCTTGTATGATCTTCCTCTATATAAAACTGTTTCTCCAGGACTTTCTTCTGTTCCTGCAAACATAGATCCCATCATACATATTGATGCTCCAGCAGCTAATGCTTTTACTATATCTCCAGAGAATTTTAATCCTCCATCAGCAATTACTGGTACTCCATACTTATGTCCAACTTCTGCACAGTCCATAACTGCTGTTACTTGTGGAACACCTATACCAGCAACAACTCTTGTCGTACATATAGACCCTGGTCCTATTCCTACTTTTACACAGTCAGCTCCAGCTTTTATTAAATCTTCTGTAGCTTTTGCAGTTGCAACATTTCCAGCTATAACTTGTAAGTTTGGATATTTTTCTTTTACTTGTTTAAGAGCATTTATAACACCCATAGAGTGTCCATGTGCACTGTCTAGTACAACTACATCAACATTAGCTTTAACTAATGCAGCAACTCTATCCATTAAATCAGCACTTATTCCAAGAGCAGCTCCACATAATAATCTTCCTTGAGAATCTTTTGCAGAGTTTGGATATTGTATTTTCTTCTCTATATCTTTTATTGTTATTAATCCTTTTAAGTTTCCTTCTGCATCAACTATAGGTAATTTCTCTATTTTATGTTTCTTTAATATTTGTTGAGCTTCAGTTAAGTTTATTCCTTCTCTTGCTGTAACAAGATTTTCTTTAGTCATAACATCTTCTACTTTTTTAGTAAAATCAGCTTCAAACTTTATATCTCTATTTGTTATTATTCCGATTAATTTATTATTATCATCTACTATTGGTACACCCGATATTTTATATCTTGCCATTATATCATCAGCATCTTGTATTGTATGGTCTTTTGTTAAGAAGAATGGGTCTACGATAACACCACTCTCGCTTCTTTTTACTTTATCAACTTCTAAAGCTTGTGCTTCTATAGACATATTTTTGTGTATTATTCCTATACCACCTTGTCTCGCCATTGAAATAGCCATTTTCGATTCAGTAACTGTATCCATACCCGCACTCATTAGAGGTATATTTAATTTAATGCTCTTTGTTAATTGTGTTTGTGTACAAACATCTTTAGGTAACACTTCTGATCTTTGTGGAACTAAAAGTACATCATCAAATGTTAATCCTTCTTTTAATATCTTTGCCATATCGGTTGCCCCCTTCGTTATTTTATATATATTTTTTTACTATTTATTATTTTTTATATAATCAGTTATTTTTATACTGTTTCTACCCTGAAACTTTAATTTCCTTAAAAATGGGTACAAAAAAACCTGTATAATAACTTCATTTTATAAGTGAAATTACTATACAGGTTCTCAAAACTCTTTTAACTTGTAGCTAACCTATAGGGAATATGCTCAGCCTATAGATTTACTTTATTAATGATAGAGTTTTGTCTATAATAATTTCACTCATAGTCAGAGTATTTTCGGTACTCCGGTAGAGACTCTCAGACCATATTTCTGAGTATATATGAGTGATTTTTTATTTATGATTTTGTATACAATGTTGTATGAGTTGTTTATTAATTTATCAAATTTTCTTACTTGTGTCAACAATTTTAAAAAATTTATTTTTTATTGAGCAATTTATGCTATCATATACAAATTTTATGGATATATTAGCCTTTTTAGCTATGTTTTTACACTCTTCGTACTCTGGAGTAACTTTTATAATTTTATTTTTGTAATACCCAATTTTAACTGTTACTTCTCCATATTCGCAATTTATTTTTTCAAACTTTCTTAATAAAGTTTTTCTTTTATACTCCTTATACCTAATTCCAAAGGTACTAGTTTCCATAAATATAATTTCAGTAAATTTATCTAAATCCTTTTTTTCACATAATATAGACAGTTTTATCGCTGGTCTATTTTTTTCATATGTATACTTTCAGTGTATATATCAAGTGCTCCTTCTTCTATGACCTTATCATATACATATGAAAATATCTCTGACGACATATCATCTATATTACAATTTATTTCATATATTACTTCTTCTTTTTTTTATACCTACTATAGTTCTTAACATATTTGGTATTTCAAATTTTTTATGTCCTATCCCATATCCAATTTGATTAACTTCAAATTCTAATTTATCTATAAACTCGCTACATAATGTTTTTATTATAGCTGCCCCCGTCGGTGTAGTACACTCTCCTTCTACACTATTTAGTTTAACTGGTACTCCTCTTAATATTTCAATAGTTGCAGGTGCTGGCACTGGCATAATCCCATGATCACATTTCACAAATCCAGACCCAACTGGAACACAGCTAGAGTACACTTTATCTATGTTTAGTAAATCTATTAATATAGAACATCCAACAATATCTACAATAGAATCTATAGCTCCAACCTCATGAAAATGAATTTTATCTATAGTTGTACCATGAACTTTAGCTTCTGCTTCTCCTACCGTCATAAATATCTTTTTAGCTCTATCTTTTATTCTATCGTTTAAATTAGATTTATCAATAATATCAAAAACATCTACTAAATGTCTGTGTGCATTAGATTCTTTAGCTATTACATTAACCTTTGTTCCAACTATACCACTTTCATTTTTAGAATCTATTTCTATACTAAATTCATCATTTAAATTTAATTTCTTTAATTCCTCTAAAAAAATTTCTTTAGGTACCCCTAAGTTTAATAAACTCGCAATAGTCATATCTCCAGATATACCATTCACTATGTCAAAATACAAAATTCTCTCTTCCATTCGAATACCTTCTTTCATATTTTAGTCTAATTTATTTATTGTAGCTGCTAGATATCCAGCCCCAAATCCATTATCGATGTTAACTACAGATATTCCTGATGCACAACTATTTAGCATCGTTAATAAAGCTGAAAGACCATTAAAATTAGCACCATATCCAACTGATGTAGGTACCGCTATAACAGGAACATCTACTAAACCTCCAACCACACTTGGTAAAGCGCCTTCCATCCCAGCTACAACTATTAATACTCTAGCGTCTCTAATTATATTCATTTTATTTAGTAATCTATGTATGCCTGCAACTCCTACATCATAAACTCTCTCAACATCATTACCTAAAAAAGTGGCAGTATAATATGCTTCATCTGCAACCGGAATATCAGATGTCCCACCTGTAACAACTACAATCTTTCCTTTTCCTATATTATCTATAGGTTTATTTTTAATCTTTAATACTCTAGATAAATCTTCATATTCGCAATGTGGATATAAAGATTTAATCTTTTCATATGTTTCTTTTCTACATCTAGTTCCTAATATGTTTGAACCTTTTTCGCTCATCTTTTTTATAATTCCTAATATATGTTCATCGCTTTTACCTTCACAGTAAATAACTTCCGGATACCCATTTCTTATTTGTCTATGGTGATCGATATTTGCATATCCAATATCTTCATAAGGTAAATCTTTAAGCTTCTCCATAGCTATATCTATATCTATATCATTATTTTTAACTTGCTCTAATAAACCTCTAATATCCATAAGTACCCCCCACTATTCTAAGTTGTTAATATTAATTTTAACACACTAAGCATACCTTTTCCAGCTGATAAAACACGTAAAAAAGGGATTATATCATTTAGATACAATCCCTTCCTATTTCTATTTCTCTTAACCTCAGTAAAGTGTTGAACTTTTCTAAAAGCGAAGTGTTGATGATATTTGCTGAATAAACGTTAAAGACCGCGTTCTCCAAGTCTTTAGTGCATGAAGCAACTATCCTTAATTCCTATCACACCTCAATAAAGTATTGAACTTTTCTAAAAGCTAAGTGTTGATGATATTTGCTGAATAAACGTTAAAGACCGCGTTCTCCAAGTCTTTAGTGCATGAAGCAATATCATCAACACTTCGCCAAGTATGTTCAAGCTTTACTAATCTACATCATTGGAGGCATTCCTCCACCCATTCCTGGTACTGGATCACTTTCAGGAAGGTCTGCAACAGCTGCTTCCGTAGTTAAGAATACACCTGCTATAGATGCTGCATTTTGTAATGCAGTTCTAGTAACCTTAGTTGGGTCAACTATACCAACGTCAACCATGTTCACATATTTTTCATTTAATGCGTCAAATCCTATTTCAGGATCCTCATTTACAACTTTTTGTATTATAACAGCTCCTTCAAGACCAGCATTAATTGCTATTTGTCTTAATGGCTCCTCTAAAGCTCTTCTTATTATCTTAGCTCCTACTTGAAGTTCTCCTTCAAGCTCTTCTATTAATTTATCTACAACTGGTATTACACTAACTAATGCAGTACCACCACCTGCAACTATACCTTCTTCAACAGCTGCTCTTGTAGCATTTAATGCATCTTCGATTCTTAATTTTCTTTCTTTAAGCTCAACTTCTGTAGCGGCTCCAACTTTTATTACAGCTACACCACCTGCAAGTTTAGCTAATCTTTCCATTAATTTTTCTTTATCAAAATCAGAAGTAGTTTGATCTACTTGATGTTTGATTTGGCTTACTCTATCTTCTATAGCTTTTTTATCTCCAGATCCATCTACTATTGTAGTGTTATCTTTAGTTATTTTTACAGAACTAGCTCTACCTAACATAGATATGTCAGCATCTTTTAAATCATAACCTAACTCTTCAGATATAACAGTTCCTCCAGTAAGTATAGCTATATCTTCTAACATAGCTTTTCTTCTATCTCCAAATCCAGGAGCCTTAACTGCAACAACATCAAATACACCTTTTAATTTGTTTATTACTAATGTAGATAAAGCTTCCCCTTCTACATCTTCAGCTATTATTAATAATTTTTTACCTTGTTGTACTATTTGCTCAAGCACTGGTAGTATATCTTGTATATTATTTATTTTTCTATCTGTTATTAATATATATGGATCATTTAAAACAGCTTCCATTTTATCAACATCTGTTACCATATATGCTGAAACAAATCCTCTATCAAATTGCATACCTTCAACTGCATCTAACTCTGTATGCATAGTTTTAGACTCTTCAACTGTTATAACTCCATCTTTACCTACTATCTCCATAGCTTCTGCTATTAGGTTACCTACTTCTTCATCTCCTGCAGATATAGACGCAACTTGAGATATAGATTCTTTCGTTTCTATAGTTCTTGATTGTTTCTTTAATTCTTCAACAGCTAATTCTACAGCTTTTTGAATTCCTTTTCTTAAAAGCACTGGGTTAGCTCCAGCAGTTACATTTTTTAAACCTTCTCTTATTATAGCTTGAGCTAAAACTGTAGCAGTTGTAGTCCCATCTCCAGCTACATCATTAGTTTTAGTTGCAACTTCTTTAACTAATTGAGCTCCCATATTTTCAAATCTATCTTCTAACTCTATCTCTTTTGCTATAGTAACTCCATCATTTGTTATAAGCGGAGCCCCAAATTTTTTATCTAATATAACATTTCTTCCTTTTGGTCCTAATGTTACCTTAACTGTATCTGCTAATTTATTTACACCAGCCTCTAAAGCTGTTCTTGAATCTTGTGCGAATTTTATTTCTTTAGCCATATCTCATAATCCTCCCTTTATACTTATTCAACTACCGCTAATATTTCACTTTGTTTTAATATAGTATATTCTTGTCCTTCTAACTTAATTTCTGTTCCTGCATATTTAGAATATATAACTTTATCTCCAATATTTAATTCCATTTTAATTTCTTTACCATCTACTATTCCACCAGGTCCAACTTCTACAACCTCCGCTATCTGAGGTTGTTCTTTAGCTGTTCCAGGTAAAACTATACCACTTGCAGTCTTTTCTTCTGCTTCTACTTTCTTTATTACTACTCTGTCAGCTAATGGTCTTATTTTCATAATTATCCCTCCTAATGAAATTTATGTATTTATCACTCTATAACTTAGAGTGCTAACAACTTTATAATATATTATATTAAGTTATTTTCAATACCCTTAATTTAATTTTATTTAATTTTTATGCGAGGAAATTTTACTCGTATCGACAAATCTCCTCGCATATTATAAATTTATAAAATTGGCGAAAATAATCTCGCTACTGATTCAACCCATTTTTTTATTAAAGGTCTTTTTTCAAAATCGTTAAGATATATTTCTTTACTGTCTGTTAAATCCTCATGGAAATCGTCAGTTATTTTTTTACTATTTGCTCATCATACATAAATGCATTAATTTCAAAGTTTAACATAAAACTTCTTAAGTCCATATTTGCAGAACCTGTTGATGCAATCTTATCATCTATAATTACTACTTTAGCGTGTATAAATCCTTTTTTATATAAGTAAACTTTTCCCCCAGACCTTAAAATATCATCAAAATATGAATATGATGCTTGATGTACTATTTTATGATCAGCTATACCAGGGAATATAATTCTTACATCAACGCCTCTTAATGCTGCACTCTTTAATGCTCTTAATAAACTTTCATCTGGTATAAAGTATGGCGTCTCTATATAAACTCTTTCTTTAGCATTACAAATAGCTGAAAAATATGCATAGTGTATAGCCTCCCAATCACTATCAGGACCTGTTGCTACCACCTGTATCATGCTATTTCCTTTATAATCTAATTTAGGGAAATATTTTTCATCAAAAACTGATTTTTGAGTTGTATAATACCAGTCTATTAAAAATACCATTTGTAGCATATAAACAGAACTTCCTTCAATTCTTATATGAGTATCACGCCAATATCCAAACTTTTTGTTTTTACCCATATACTCATCACCTATATTTATACCACCTGTGTATCCTATGCATCCATCGATTATAACAATCTTTCTATGATTTCTATAGTTAATTTTGCCTCCCATTAGAGGGAATTTTGCAGGTAAAAAAGGAACTATTTCTATGCCCTCTTTTTTCATCTCTTTAAAGAATTTTCTATGAAACCAAAACCGCCAACATCCTACATCATCATATAAAATTTTTATACTCAGACCTTCTCGAGCTTTTTTTATCAACAAATCCTTAATCTTTTTTCCAATTTCACTATCTTTTATTATGAAGTACTCTAAATGGATATGTTCTTTAGCTTCTTCTATATCTTTTATTAGTCTTTCAAACTTTTCATTCCCATCAATAAATATTTCTACTTTATTGTTAGCTGTAAACGGGAACTTTCCTGTATTTAAAAGTAAACTTATAACTTTCTTTTTTAACCCTTCAGAATCATCTAATTTTGATAATTCTTTATTCTTTATAGCTTCTTGTTCAAGGTCTACCAACTCTTCTATTGATCTCAAATTTTCAAATAAATTATTTTCTTTTATATCTGTAGCTAGTTTCTGAGTTTTAAATATTTTTCTTTTTCTTATATTTCGGCCTAGCACCCCATATATAACTAGCCCAATCCCAGGAAGTACCATAAATATTAGTAACCATGCCATAGTCTTAGCTGGATCTCGATTTTCGAGTATTATATTTATAGCAACCACAATACTAGCTAGATAAGATATTCCTACATAACTTAAGACTAGTATGTCTAAAGCACTCATATATCCTCCTTATTTTTATCTTCCTATTCCCAACTCTCTAGCATAATAGAATAGATATTGTTGTGCAAATCCTGATAAATCTTCAAATTTATCTATCGCATACTTTCTTATTTTAGGCAAACTCATATCATCTTCTACATAAAATTCTTGCATAACTCTTTTTACCCATACATCAACAGGGAACGTATCATACTTTTGCATACCAAATAGTGCTATACAATCACAAACTTTTGGACCTACTCCATTAAATTCCATAAGTTTTTTTCTGCAATCTTCTGTTCCTAAATTCTCATAGTTATATACATCTTCATTTTCACTTATAACTCTTTCTGTAGTTGCCTTTATATATTTGTCTCTAAACCCCGTAGAACAAGCTCTTATATCGACTATACTTGCTTTACTTAGTTGTTCTGGTGTTGGAAAATCGTAATAGTCTACTCCATTGAACTTTCCAATATAAGTGCCATACTCCCTTGATAAATTAGATATAGCTTTTTGAATCATAGGAATTCTATTATTAGATGATATTATAAATGAAATTAACATCTCCCATGGATCTTGACGTAGAATTCTTATTCCCCATCCAAATTCTGTTGCCTTTTCTAAATACTCATCCATACTTTTTAGTTCATTTTTTATTTTTGCATAATCTGTATCTAAATCAAAGTAAGATTTCCATATTGTATTGAAATCTTCTAAATTAGTATTCTTTAAATAAACTGTATTTCCTTCTCTAGATACATTTATTACTCTACCTTTAGCTACCCCTGTATATGAACCATCATCTTCTGCTTTCCACCTAAAACATTGTCCACATTCAAATATATGCTTAGGATCAAAATCTAATGCCCCTTCTATAACCACTGAATTTTCTTTTTCATAAACTTTCATAAATTTCGCTCCTTTTTATATAAACTTATAGTTTTAATTCTACCCATATTTCGTTAAATTTAAATTAACTATTTATTTTTAATACAAATTTAATTTAAAAAGTCTAGAGTAGAATTAGTGATTCTTTTTTGCTAAAATACATAAGACATTATTTTTTAGAGGGTGATTATATGAATAGTAGAGGTGTATTTATAGCTATAGAAGGTCCTATAGGAGTTGGTAAAACAACATTAGCTAATATTTTAAACAATCATTTTAACTGTACTTTACTTAGAGAAATAGTAGAAGAAAATCCATTTTTATCAAAATTTTACACAGATATTAAAGAATACGCATTACAGACGGAATCATTTTTTTTATTTAATAGAATCAAACAATTAGAAGATGCTGAGAAAAATTTATTGAGTCAAGGCACAAATGTTGTTAGTGATTATCATATTATTAAAAATCTTATATTTGCAGGAATAACTCTTGATAATATGCAATTTTATAAATATAAACAAATGTATAATATTTTTATTAATGACTTACCTCAACCAGATATAATAATCTATCTTAACTCAAATACAGATGTATTGATGAATAGAATAGCTATGAGAGATAGAAGCTTTGAAAGACAAATGGATAGGAACTATATACAAGAATTAAGTACAGAGTATAAGTATTACTTTAACCCATTATCTATAAAACATAATTTTGTAGGTAAAGAACCTCTTATATTAGAAATAGATAACTCTAATTTAGATTTTCTAAATAATGATAATGATAGAAAATTTATAATAAAAAAAGTAGAAGATGCTATTAATAACTTAGGAGGACATGAAAATGTTTAAATTGGTAAATCAGTGTAATAAACCGTTAAATAGAGACTTATTTATAACTGTTGCTGGAAATGTTGGAGCAGGTAAATCTACACTTACTAAACTAGTTGGTGAAAAATTAGGTTTTGAAACTCATTTTGAAAAAGTTAATGGAAATCCATACCTAGAAGATTTTTATAAAGACCAAAACACTTGGGGATTCCACTTACAATTATATTTTTTAGCTCAAAGATTCAAACAACAAAAAGAAATAGACAGTAACGGTCTTAACAATATTCAAGATAGAAGTATATATGAAGATGTTGAGATATTCGCTAGAAACTTATATGATAACGGTAAAATGAGTAAAAGGGATTATATAACTTATAGAGATTTATTTAATGATATGGTTCCTCACTTAAGAAGACCAGATTTAATGATATATTTAGATGGATCTATAGATACTATCGTAAATAGAATCAATATGAGAGGTAGAGAGATGGAGAAGTCTGTTGATTTAGATTACTGGGCTAATCTTCACAACAGATATAAAAATGGATTGCTGAATACGATCAGTCTCCTGTTCTTTATGTAAATATAAATGAAATTGACTTAAAAAATAACCCAGAACACTTAGATGCTTTATGTAATGAAATAAAAAGCTTATTAAATATATAAAATTTAAAATAGTGAATTAACTAGGATAGAAATATAATTTATTAAATTTTTAAAATTGTATTTCTATCTTTTTATTATTTTTATTTTTTACTTAAAACAGTATATGAAACTTATGATTATTGTTAAAATAGATATATATTTCATGAACCATTACTTTTTTGATGATTTAATCCAAGGAGGAATTTTTAATGATAGAAGAGTTTAAAACATTTATAGCAGTTGTTGAACATCAAAATTTTACCAAAGCAGGTGAAAGTATAAATTTATCTCAACCAACAGTAAGTACTCATATAAAAAATCTAGAGAATTATTTTAATACAACTCTAATAAACAGATCTATTAAGCAGAAAAACATATCTATAACTGATAATGGATATTTATTATATAAAAGAGCTAGAGAAATAATAACATCTATAGAGTCAGTAAAGGATGAACTAAACAGTATTTCTAGTTCAATCAAAGGTCATATAAAGATAGGCGCTAGTTTAACTATTGCCGAATACTTTTTGCCTAACTTCCTAGCTGTATTTTCTGAAAAATATCCAGATATAGAAGTAGAAATGCTTGTTGAAAATACACATAAAATTTGTGAAAAAGTAAAAAGTTCAAACCTAGATATTGGGTTGGTTGAAGGAAGCCTTACTTCATTTGATTTCAATCAAAAATTCTTCTTTGAAGATAGTATGATTTTAACATTTTCTCCAGATTTAGAGATTGACCCATTAAACTTTAATATAGATTCAATAAAAAATAAAAAATGGATAGTAAGAGAAGAAGGTTCTGGAACAAGAGAATATTTAAACATATTCTTAAGTAATAATAAAATAACCCCTAGACAGATAATGGTATTAGGTAGTAATCATGCTGTAAAAGAAGCTGTAAAAAGCAATCTTGGAGTTTCAATTATATCTAAATTGGTAACAGACTCAGAAGGAGATTCTTTAGCAACTGTTAGTTTAAATGATACTTACAATAGATACTTCTCTTTTATAACACCAAAAGATATAAAACCATCAAGTACAACAACTTTATTTATAGATGAATTAAATAAATTTTCAAATTTTGAAAAATAGAAAAAAATCAAAGACCTCGCAAATGTCTTATAACCAATACACTTCCGAGGTCTATTATTTAATTAATATACACTATCACTTTTAATTCATTTTCAAATTTCATAACTTATTTTATATTAATTGTATAACTACTATCTAAAGAGTCATAACTATAGACATATAAATAATATAAACCAGCATCTGCATTATAAGTATTTTTTAATAAATTATTTTCAATGCTAGGATAAGCAACATAATTATTTAAATCATCAGATTTATATAAAAGCCAGTTAAGTCCGTGATTGTCTATATTGTCTAAAACTATTTCTATGGTTTTAGGATCTTTAATTTCAAAAGAAAACACATCATTTGTATCATCTTTGTTTAAAGAACCCTTAACTTCTTTTTCTAAAGATATTGAATTAGCAGTTTCAAAGTTATCATTAGGCTCAGATTCTTTAATATCACCTTCTATAACTTCACCTTTTGGTAAAATACCAGTAAACACAACTTCAAATTCATATTTATTATTATTAACCTTGTAGTCAACAAAGTAATTAGTAACAGTCTTATAACCAGACCAAGGAAGTTTTTCTAAGGAATTTAAAAATTCATTAGATTTATTATTCATAGCTTCCCAATCTTTAGCTTCTCCTCTAGAAGTATCTCCTGTATAAGTTCCTGTTAAAGTAAATGTATCAAAAATCCGCCTTTTTCTCTAACTATATTTACATTTTTTAATGGAGCTATATTTTTAATATCAGAAGAAATTTTATTTAAATCAATAGCATCATGAGTATCCAAATAATCATCAGAAACAAGTGGAACTGTCAAAGAATTATACTTATCAACTAAGTTTTGCATATGAGTTTGATAACCTTGATCTACTGTAGTACTTTTACTTAATGTTTCTATATAAGAATCATATCCAGATACATTATTAGATATAATGTTATCAGCTAAATTATTAAATATATCTAATCTATTATTGTACATATAATCACAAAATGCAAAACCATAATAATAGAAATCCCAAGATCCATACTTAGAATGAAGTAATTTATCTGTAGAAAATCTTTCCGCTGGGTCAGTTGCTAAACCAGAAACTTGAGATTTTCTAGGAAGTACATCATTATCTCTAGTAGACCCTGCAAAAAATTCTGCACTACCTTCTTCAAACCAAGTCAATCTCCAATCCTTTCCTTGATAAAAATCACCAGTTCCCCACATACCAGGAACCATGTAACGACCTTGTAAATAGTGACAGTACTCATGTCTAAATAACTCTTCTAAACTAAATATACTCTCCTCAGGAGTTCTCTCATAAGTAAAAAATGTGCCATCACCTTCTATATACATACCACCATTATCAGTACTGTATCCGTATAGAGGTTGGTTAAGTTTGTATTCTTTAGGGCTATTATATAAAACCATAGTTAAAACATCGTCTGGATTTCCTTTTTCTAGTTCATTATCATTCCCTATAACTCTATGGAATTGAGCTTTTACTTCTTTAGATGCCCAATATAATCTTTGAACTTTTTCCTTCGTAACCTTATCACCAGTACGAATTACCATAGATGAATCTTCAAAAGTATACACATTAGGTAAATAGTGTGATTTTCCCTCTTCTCTTATTTTATTAATATCTAGAACAGTTCCATCAACTAACTTCCCATTGAAGTAATATGAAATAAAATCGACTGCATCAAAATATTGAATAGATAAATATGGATAAATTTCTAAACAGCTATCAAGTTTCTTTTGAATATTTGTTGAATTTGAATAGAAATTCGATAATTTAGCGCAATAATACATCCCTGCATTAATTAACCAATCATTATCATCAGTTACATTTGTTAATATAGCAAAGTTTGTAACAGCATCTATATATCCATCAACTTTAGAAAACCAAGGTGATTTGTCTGCAGTTGTATTAGAATTGTACAAATAGGAATTTAAATCATATTCTATACCCTTAGTGATTTGGAATACAGAATTTGTTTTTGAGTAATCTTTTAAATTAGCATCTAAACTACTATTAAACTGAGTTAAAATAGGCACGCAATTATTTACAACCTCAACATTGCAAGCACTATTTCCAATTAACATGCCCAAAGACTGAATAACATTATTTTGACCAGACTCCCCAATCTTGAAATTAGGATTTTTCTGAATTGAAATCATGGCAGGTATACATTTTTCTCTATAAGATCTATCGTATAAATGACTAAGTGAATCGTTATAATAAGCTAAATAAAAACCAGATCTTAAAACTTCTACCAAAGTAGGTATTCCTTTATCATCAGTAGCAGTATAAGTTGCTCCTCTATCTTCTAACGTCTTAATAATTGCATTAACACGAGCTTCATCGTTATAAAATTTGTAAGCATCTTCATTATAAACAAAAAGATCTTTTATTTGAAACCAATCTATTGTAACTAGTAAATCTGTTAACTCCTTATAACTTAATTTATTAAGGTCATTATAGGTATAGGTAGCAGACTTACTTAACTTTGCGGACTTCCCTGACTTAAGTGTTGTGTCTGTATCTTGCTTTCCTAAGGGCTCAATATTTAAATCTTTCTTGAACTGATTTTCCTTAGTATCGTGCTTAATCTTTTGACCTATATGGAAAGGCATAGCATTTATATCACCTGGAATATTACTAGAACTAGGTGGTTGAGTATTTGCAAATGAAATGAATGTTAAATTAGTCAAAACCAAAGCTAAAGCTAAATTAAAAATCAAAAACTTAGAATGTCTCTTCTTCATAATGCCTCCTTATGCGCTTTAAAATATAATCTTGTAGTCAAGATATACTTTTATCTATATGCGTAAATAAGGATAAGCGTTCCAAACCAAAAGAAGGTAATAAATGACTAATCATTTATTACCTTCTTTTTTCCCCACCAAATGTAGCTATCATTATGTTTTAATTGGAGTATTTATTATTGAATGAGCGTTAAAGACCGTATTTTCAAGTCTTTAGCGACTGAGATAATTAATCCTCCAATTAAACCCACTAATTATATTACATACCTAGTTCTTTAAATTCTCTACTTCCTGGTTTTATTAAATCTATCTCTCCAGCTTCACATAAAGGACATCCATCAGCTTCATAAACTTGTATATCTAATTTTATTGCACTGTATATAGGCATTCCTATATCATGATTAGTTCTATCTGCTATACATGCAACCCCTATAACTTCTCCCCCTAAAGCTTCTAATGCTTTCTTTGTTTCTATTGTAGACTTTCCAGTAGTAACAACATCTTCAGCTATTATTATCTTAGCCCCTGGCTTAACTTCAAATCCTCTTCTTAATTGCATTTCTCCATCTTTTCTCTCTGTGAACACAGATTCTTTTCCTAATTGTCTACCTAATTCATATGAAACTATAACTCCTCCCATAGCCGGTCCAACAACTAAGTCTATTCCTAAATCTTTTATTTGATCAACTACAGTGCTTAATACTTTCTCAGCTTGATTTGGAAATCTTAAAACTTTAGCACATTGTACATATCTATTACTATGCTTTCCTGAAGATAATAAAAAGTGCCCTTCTAATAAAGCATCACATTCTTTTAATATTTCAACAACATTTACATTACTCATAATTATATTCTCCCTTATAGTTAATTTTTCTTTTTCCTCATCCACAGTAATTTTAACTTAAGCTCAGCGCAGGATAATAAATAGTTTGTTGAAGAAGCGTTAAAGACCATGTTTTTTAGGTCTTTAGCGACTGAAACAACTATTTATCATCCGTAGCTACCTCATTAAAATTACCTAAACTATACCTCTAATTTCATCTAAGCTTTTTATTCCTTCTCTATCCATATAATCTTCTATTCCTTTGATTATATCTAATCCAATTCTAGGATTTATAAAGTTAGCAGTTCCAACTTGTACGCAAGTAGCTCCAGCCATTATAAACTCTATGGCGTCTTGCCAATTAGTTATTCCACCCATTCCCATTACTGGTATGTTTACTGCTTTACAAACTTCATGAACCATCCTTAAAGCTATAGGCTTTATTGCAGGTCCAGATAACCCAGCATATATATTTTCAAATACCGGTTTTTTCTTATTTATATTTATAGCCATAGCTTTGAAAGTATTAACTAATGATATCCCATCTGCGCCTTCTTCCTCACACACCTTTGCCATCCCAACTATATCTTCAGCATTAGGTGATAACTTTACAACTAATGGTAGTTTAGTTTTTGCTCTTACAGCTCTTACAACTTCCCTTGCAACCTCATTTTTTATCCCAAAGGCCATACCTCCTGCCTTAACATTTGGACAAGAAATATTTAATTCTATCATATCTATAGGTTGGTCGTTTAGTAACTCTACACCGCTTATATAGTCATCTAATGTTCCTCCACCTAAATTTGCAATTCTAACCGTATCTAGTTCTTTAAAAAACTGAAGTTCATTTTCTATGAAACCTCTTACTCCAGGATTTTCAAGTCCTACGCTATTCATCATCCCTGATGGAGTTTCGTGAACTCTCATACCTTTATTTCCATCTCTTTTTTCCAGTGTAAGCCCTTTGCTACTTATTCCACCCAATTTTTCTATATCATAAATTTCTGCATATTCTTTTCCAAATCCAAAAGTCCCCGATGCCATAACTAAAGGATTTTTAAATTCTATATTTCCGAATTTAACATTTAAATTAGCCATTAAATATCACGTCCTCTCCCCAGAACACTGGACCATCTTTGCATGTTTTTTTATTTCCAAATTTAGTTTTACAAGTACAAACTAAGCAAGCTCCTACCCCACATGCCATATGATTTTCTAAAGATACCATTATTTTTGTATTAGTTCCTTCTGTCATCTTTACTAACTTTTCCATCATGGGTGTAGGCCCACAAGTTAATATATAATCATATTTTTCTACATCTAATATATCTGTAACAAAAGTGTCTCCTATAGCTATGTTTACTTCATTACATACTTCACTGTATTCTTCTTCTAATATAGCTTCTTTTCTGAATCCTAGATATGCATCACAGTTTTCAATGTTCTTAGCTACTAGGTATAGTGGAGCTATACCTATTCCTCCTCCTACTAACGCAACCTTCCCTTTTACATTTTCATATCCATTTCCATAAGGGCCTTCCAATTTAATTTCATCATTTACTCTTAGATTGCTTAATATTTTAGTTCCTTCTCCCACAACCTTATATAAAAAAGATATACTATCTTCATTTACATCATGAACACTTATCGGTCTTGAAAGTAATGGGTATGTATCCCAGGCTCTAAGCATGTAAAATTGACCCATCTTTGCTTCAAATTTACCCTCTACCTTCATAAAATACATATCTTCGCCTATATATTTATTTTCTAAAATTTTGTACATTATTGCATATCCCCCTTTACGTCATACATAACTCTTCCATCTCTTATAGTCATTATTATTTTCCCTCTAACTTTTTGACCATCAAATGGATTGTTTTTTCCTTTAGATACAAACTTAGATACATCTATAGCTTCTTCTTGTTCCGGATCTACTATAACTAAGTCCGCTCTTAAACCTTCTTTTATTAATCCTTGATTTAACCCTAGTAATTTAGCAGGATTTGCACTCATCATCTCACTTAATTTATTTAAAGATATATTATTTTCATTAAATACTTTGTTTACCATTGGAATGCAACTTCTATATTAGATATTCCAGGAGCTCCCTTTTCTTTGTCTTCTTTTGTATGAGGGGCATGATCCGTTCCTATCATATCTATATATCCATCTTTTATTCCTTGAATTAAGTATTTCATGTCTTCTTCCTCTGCAAAAGCTGGGTTAACTCTATATTCTAATCCATATCCGAATATATGATGAGGTCCTACCTCACAAGTGAACTTATATCCATCATTTTTATACTTTTTAATTTCATCTAAAGTGTCTTTTAAACTTATATGACAGATATGAAGGTTTCCTTCAACCTCTTTAAGCATGTTCAAATCTCTTTTTACTATTTCAAATTCCGGCTGACAATGAGTTAGAACTTTAAAATCTAATTTTTTAGATAAACTAAGTGCATCTCTCATTATTTTTTCATTGTGAAGGGTGTATCCATCATCAGAGAATAAGTCTGTATACGTTCTCATTTTTTCTATATCTATAATTTCTTCACCTTCAAGGTTTTCTGTTATAGCGCAAACTTGCTTTATATCACATAAATCTAATTTCTTAGCTTTTCTTAACACATATTCCATAACCTGTTCGTTGTCACAAACTGGCTTAGTATTTGCCATTGGACAAAGCACTGTGAATCCACCTTTTAATGCTGCCTTTTGTCCTGTTTCTAAATCTTCTTTATGTGTTAACCCCGGGTCTCTTAAGTGTGTGTGCAAATCTATAAATGCCGGCATTAAAATCTTATTTTTTCCATCTATAATTTTTAAACCTTCAATATCAGTAGGATTTATGTTCGAGTCCATTTTAGAAATCTTACCATTTTCAACAAGTAAATCTCCTTTAAAGTTCATACTAGAATCAATCATTTTTACGTTTTTTATAAGAAGTTTACTCATTTTTATCTACCCCCAGAAGTTTCATTATTAATGCCATTCTAACGTACATTCCATATTTTGCTTGATCGAAGTATACCGCTCTATTATCTTTATCTACCTCTGTATCAATTTCATTCACTCTTGGTAATGGATGCATAACTAACATATCTGGTTTAGCTTTTTCATTTTTTCTGTTGTTAATATATAATAATCTTTAAGTCTTTCATATTGTTCTTGATCTTCAAATCTTTCTCTTTGAACTCTAGTCATATAAAGAACATCTAAGTCTTCTATAACCTCATCTAAGCTATTAGTTTCAACATATTCGTGCCCAGCTATAACTTCTTTTATATATTGAGGCATTTCTAACTCTTTAGGTGATATAAATACAAATTTAGTATTTTTATATCTTGCCATAGCTTTAACTAGTGAATGTACTGTTCTTCCGTTTTTTAAATCTCCACATAATCCGATAGTGTGATTTTCTAAATTTCCTTTAAGTGATTTTATTGTAAGAATATCTGTAAGTGTTTGAGTTGGATGTTGATTTCCTCCGTCTCCTGCATTTATAAATGGTACTCTAGCAAACCTTGACGCCTCTAAAGCTGAACCGGCTCTTGGGTGTCTCATGACTATAGCATCAGCATAACAAGATACTGTTTCCATAGTGTCTTCTAATGTTTCTCCTTTTGCTGTTGATGAAGAATTTGGTTCTGAAAAGCCAATTACCTTTCCCCCTAATCTATTCATTGCAGCTTCAAAGCTAAATCTTGTTCTTGTTGATGGTTCATAAAATAAAGTTGCTAGTAAATTACCTTCACAAACTCGTGAGTATTTTGACGGATTGTCAATTATATTTTGAGATAAAGATAGAATTTCATCTATTTCATTTATCGAAAAGTCTTCTGGTTGGATTAAATTTCTTCCCTGTAATTTCATATATGTTCCTCCTTTTTTAGCCTCTCTGGACTAAATTTAAAAGTATTTTAATTTTTTTCTTTTATAGAATATTATCACCTTTAAGAAACGATGTCAATATGAGTTTCAAAAAATCTAGGCTTTATTGAATATAAAAAAGGATGTATCTAAAACAGATAGCGAAAGCAAATATATATGTTTTAGCGACATTTCAAAGCATCTTTTCAGCTTTGATGGAGCAAAACATATATATTTGCTAAAGCGTCTATCTATTTTAAACTACATCCTTGTAAATTCTATACTATAATACTCTCTTAGCTCCTACGTAAGCTTTTTGCCAGTAAGATGAGTTTATGTTACTAACTTTAACAACATCTCCTGAGTTTGGTGCATGAACCATGTTTCCTCCACCAACATATATACCAACGTGGCTTACTCCTCCGCCACCAGTTGCGAAGAATACTAAGTCTCCTGCTTGTAAATTAGCTTTACTTACAGATCTACCAACTCCGTATTGAGAAGATGAAGTTCTTGGTAAAGATACTCCTGCAGCATTTCTAAATACATATGAAGTAAGTCCTGAACAGTCAAAGCTATTAGGCCCTTCAGCTCCCCATACATAAGGAGATCCTAACTTAGCATAAGCCATACTAACTACAGCAGAAGCAGCATTTGAGTTATTAGCTGGCGGTGCCGGTTTCTCTTCATTACTTGAGTTATTGTTGTTATTGTTGTTATTGTTGTTATTATTGTTGTTATTGTTGTTATTGTTGTTATTGTTGTTATTATTGTTGTTATTATTATTATTTGTATTTTCGTTATTCTCTACATTATTGTTGCTGTTGTTATTGTTTTCATTATTTTCTACATTACTGTTGTCATTGTTTTCTTCAACATCATTGTTGTTATTGTTTTCGTTGTTTTCAACATTGTTGCTTTCATTTCCATTAGCAGCATCATTGTTTGTTGTTTGATTGTTATCAGATGCTTGTCCATTATTTTGATCTTTAACATCTGATTGATTATTTTCTTCTTCTACCACTGGAGCTTTATCAGATACGTATAAATCTCTTACAAATCCTTCATTTTCTCCATTTTTAACTTTTACCCAGTTACCTTCAGTTCCTAAAACTTGAACTTTTGTAGAAGCTGGTAAGTTATCTTTATATCAGACTCTACATGAGCATCTTTTCTTAAATTTACTTTATCTGCTGTTATATAAGCATTAGCAGCTTTAACATCAACATATCTAGACGCTATCCATCCTTCAGTTTCGTCGTCTAATTGAACTTTATACCATCCGTCTTGTTCTCCAACTATTTTAAATTGGTCACCTGAGTATGCTATAGTTTGAACTGATCCTTGCTTTCTTACTTTTACAGCTACTCCATCTTTAACTTCTGCAACTTTAAAATCTACATCTTTATAGTCTTTTAAATTTATTACATTCTTTTCATTAACGTCTTTTTTATCTGTTACCTTCTCAACTTTTGCATCGTCTGCATGCGCTATCCCGTTCATTGATAATGCCATAAATGATGCAAATACTGGTACTAATATTTTTCTCTTCATAATGTTTTTCCCTCCAAAAATTCACCATAAGTTTTCTTACGTGTTATTTTCATAGCTGAAACCTATGTAGGATAAAATACTAATACACAAGATATTTTCATTTTTGTATTTATATGTCACAACTCTGTAACCATTTTGTAAATAAATGTTACAAGTTATGTAGTATTCTTATATTAACAATATTTAACTTATATCTTGTATATAATATTTAAAAACTTATTATTTTATCCAAAATAACTTTTAATATACATTTTATATTAATTATATACTATTTTTTCAAAAGTAAATAAATTTGGATATTTTAGCATATATTAGCATGCAAATTTTTATATCTAGTATATAAATTTTTTTATATGCTTTTTTATTTTTTGCATAAAATAAAAGTGTACATTTAATCAGTTTTATACTGAAAAGATGTACACTTTTTTATTCTAAATTTTACTTATTTTATTCTTATTTATTAAGCTAAAGATGTAGCTTCTTTTTTAGCATCTTCTTTAACAGGAGCTTCTGTATACCATCCTCTTAATTTCATAGCATCAGCTATTCTCTTAATTGACATCATGTATGCAGCTGTTCTCATTTCAACATTATGGTCTCCTGCTAATGTCCATATTTCTTCAAATGCTTTTTTCATTAAAGCTCTTTGTTTTTCTTGAACTTCGTCAAAACTCCAGTTGTATCTCATTAAGTTTTGAACCCATTCAAAGTAAGAAACTGTAACTCCACCACTATTAGCTAATATATCTGGTACTAAAGTTATTCCTTTTTCAAATAGTATTTTATCTGCTTCTGGAGTAGTTGGTCCATTAGCTCCTTCACATACTATTTTAGCTTTTATATCTCCAGCATTTGCTGAAGTTATTTGATTTTCTAGTGCACAAGGCATTAATACGTCAACTTCTGCAGTTATTACACTTTGGTCAACAGCTTCTGCACCAGGGAATCCTTTTATACATCTATGTTCTTTATTGTAAGCCATTAAAGCTTTCATATCTATTCCATCTTTATTATATATAGTTCCTGTATGGTCTTCTACATATATTACTTTAGCTCCTGCTTCATCTATGTACATACCAGCGAAGCTTCCAACATTACCAAATCCTTGAAGTCCTACAGTAACATTAGATACATCTATTCCTTTTTTCTTAGCTGCTTCCATTGCAATTGTAGCAACTCCATATCCTGTAGCTTCATTTCTAGCTAAAGATCCGTAGAAATCAACTGGTTTTCCAGTAAATACTCCTGGTTGGAATTCCCCTGTAACATTTGCATACTCATCAACCATCCAAGCCATTATTTGTCCATTTGTATTAACATCTGGAGCTGGTATATCTTCTTTTTCTCCTATTATTGGAGCTATTGACTTAGCAAATCCTCTAGATATTCTTTCTAACTCAGCTTGAGAGAATTCTGTAGGATCGATGGCCATACCACCTTTACCTCCACCATAAGGTATTCCTACTACTGAACACTTGAAAGTCATCCAAGTAGATAAAGCTTTAACCTCGTCCATACAAACTGCTGGATGGAATCTTAATCCTCCTTTAAATGGTCCACAAGCATTATTATGTTGTGATCTATATCCTGTAAATGTTCTTACAGTCCCATCATCCATTTTAACTGGGAATGATACTTCTAACACTCTCATTGGATTTTTTAATATTTCATATACTGCTGGATCTGCCCCTAATTTATCGCAAGCAGTTTTTACTTGAGATCTTGCTATCTCTAGAACATTTAAAGTTTTTTCAGCCATTTTAAAAGCCCCCTTAAAAATATTTTAATTTTTTAAATCCCCTTTATTGTTTGTCGGAAAATGATTTCCCTTACTTACAGTTTGATTATAGCACAGTTTTTTATTTATTTGTATAAAATTTCTATTAGTTTTTTATTTAACACTTTTTATCTTGTTCAGTCTTATATCAAGCCTACTTACATTTATTAAAGTAACATCATACAATGCCTTTATTATATGTTCTTGAAGCTTAAATATAGTCTCAATACAGTTAAATAAATCTAATTCTAAAATAATAAATATTTCTAAATTTCCTTTTTTATTGTTAAATTTTACTGAATTAATTTTGCTTATGTAATCAAATTTCGATAGTTCAAAAAATATTATTTGATTTATTGCATTTTTTTTAATATAAAAATTTCCCATATAGCTAAAAGTCGGCCTAATGATAGTTTTTTCAACTAATATAGATTCCTTATTTTCTCTTTTAAATAATTTTTTAATCGGATTTATACTAAGTCCACTAGCAATAGATTTAACTTCTAATGTCGGAAGTGGTATTATGTGATTTCCTTTACTCCTCCACTCTTTTGCAATATCTATTTCTTCTTGTGTCGATATTTCATTTATATAAACAGTTTTATATATTTTCCCTAAATTTAATTTACTAGCTATCTGGTTTACCATTTTATCTGATGTTCCTATTATTAAAATAGACTCTATATTTTCTTCCACTATTTTAAATTTCACTTCATTTCTATGGTTTTCATCGTGAAATATAGCTCTTTTAACTGCCTGAATTTTGGTACTTGCTTGTTTTGCCGATATTCCAGCAATTATTTTATTCTTAAAAATTAAAATTCCATCATCTATTATATAGTTTATATTTTTTCATAGGCTAACTCTAATGCTTTATAACTTTTTCCAGAACCACTCTCTCCTACTAATGCATAAACCTTCATATTTACACTCCTATAATATATATTTAAAAAGGAGTGTCTCAAAATAAGTAGGGATAGAATAAATATAAGTTTTAGCGACTTTCAAAGCATCTTTTCAGCTTTAGGAGCAAAACTTATATTCATTCTTTCACACTATACTATTTTGAGACACTCCCTTAATTATATATTATAGCAAAACTCTCCATTTCCTTTAACGGAAAAGAAATCTGCATATCCTATTTCAAAAATTCTTTTTTCTAAATCTGGTATTTCTATATTATTTTTTATCAAATGAGTAAGAGCCCCTACATAAGATATATCACCTTGAACTATTACTCCTTTAATAACATTATCTTTTATTATAAACTTTTTATACCCTGTTTCATCTTTTCTAACATTTACGATACAGTCTTCTTCCATATCAATTATACCTAGCGAAACTGTAGGTATTCCTAAAAAATTCATTGTGTTTCTATATACAAATGAATCATCTATTTTTTCTTCTCTTCCAGCCATATTATAGGCAGCTACTATTCCTTGCTTCACAGCTAAAGGCCAAATTGCATTTTTCCCAACAACATCACCTGCCGCAAATATGTCTTTTGCAGTAGTTTTGCAATTCTCATCTATGATTATTCCTCTATCATAACTTATAAACTCTTTATTTATAAATTCAGCATTTGGGATAACCCCTGTTGCTACGATTGCCATATCACATTCTATATAAGTTTCATCATCTAATACTACTCCAATTATATTTTCATTATTATCTATGCAAATTTCATTAACACTTGCACCCTTAAAGAATTTCACACCTAATTCTTTAAATTTATTTTCATATACCGATGCAGCGTATTCATCTAACTGCCTATTTAGTATAAAAGGTTCTCTATATATTACAGATATATCTAAATTTTTATATTCTAATAATCCTATAAGAGCATCTATTCCTACAAGCCCAGCCCCTAGTATGGCTTATTTTTACATTTTTTGCTTTTTCTTTTATTTCATAAGCATCTTCTATATTTCTAAGTCCATACACATGTTTTGCTTTCTTTAAGTTTTTTATAGGAGGCATAGCTGATGATGCCCCTGTTGCAATTATTAGTTTATCATATTTAACTTTTTCACCAGTCTCTAGTATATATACTTCTTTATTTTCTATATCTATATTATTTACAGTGCATGAGTTTTTCCAACTTATATTATATTTTTCATCAAATTTAGTTTCTACAAAGTTTAAGCTATCTAATGTTCTATGTTCAGATATAATATGATGCAACATACATCTTGAGTAAATGTGTTCATCTTTTGATATTAATGTTATATTAGCTTTTTCATCTAACTCCCTTAATACTTTTATAGCGTTAATGCCTGCCGCACTAGCACCCAGAACTACATAATTCATTTTTTACCTCCTCTTGTAGCGTTATTGCTCCAGTTGGACAATTAGCTACACACTTGGGATATCCTATACTTTCACACATATCACATTTTAAAATAGTTTGTTTTGTTTTATCGTCAGGCTTTAAAAGTCCATATGGGCATGCCATAACGCACATATAACAAACTCCACACCTATCTTTGTCATAACTTACTATTCCAGTTTCTTTATTTTTTGTCATAGCTCCACTCATACATGTAAGTACACACTCTGGAGTTTCACAATGTCTACAAATAATAGGAATTGGATTATTAAATTTATTTAACTCTATATGGTTTCTACTTTCGTTATCTAGGTCTTCTAAATCTAAAGAGTATATATCTTTTTGTAAATCGTTTCTTAACATGCATGCTAAAACACAACTCTTACATCCGGTACATAATTCTTTATTAATTAGAATCCTATGCATAACATTCCACATCCTTTAAGCCTAATTTTTCTCTTCTATCTATAATTATTTTTTCTAATGTATCAGCTGAAGATACAACCTCTGAATCAACTATAACATGCCCTCCAGTTATATCCTTTAATCCTTCAGTTAAAACTTGTGTAACTAATTTACCACCTGTTATAAATGGTGGTAATGCTAAGTGAAGAGGTAATCCTAAAGCTAATCCAAATGCTCCATCTGCTAAAGCTTGTTCTTCTAACCATTGAGGTGCAGATAAAATTAGTGGAAGCTGAGGTATATCTATTCCTAATTCTTTAGCAATTTCAGTGGCAACTATTTCAAGTCTTCCTATAGCTAAACATGGTCCAAAGTTCAATACTGGTGGTATTCCTAAAGATTTGCAAACTTCTTTTAAATTTTCACCTGCTAATTCTTCAGCTCCAGGAGACATTAATCCAACATTTTCTAATCCTCCGGTAGAGCATCCTGCAGATAAAACGATTATATCTCTTTTTATAAGCTCTTTAGTTAATTCTACAGTAAATACATCATGTCCTTTTGCCGTCATATTTGAACATCCAACAACCGCTGCTATTCCTTTTATTTTACCTTCTGCAATTAAGTTTATAAGAGGTTTCCATGAGTCCCCTAAGAAGGCTTTTAAGTTCTTCTCACTTACACCTGTTAATGAAACATCATGTCCGTGGTCACTAGGTATGTCTATTTCAACTTCGCCTCTTCTTGATTTATAACTTATTAAGGCTTCATTTATTAATTTTTCTGAAATTGATTCTATATTTTCTCTATCAAACGGTACATATTCTGCATTAACTTTTTTAGCTACATCATCTAAACAAACCATTTTTACTTTATATTTATCTGCTATAGGCTCTATACCTGGTATAGTACAGTTAAATTCAGATGCAATCATGTCTATTGCTCCTGTAGAAAGAACAGCCTCACTTGTAAAGTTATTTCCAGCATGACCTGCAAATACATCTTGATAGTGCTCCCCTCTTAACTGTAAATCTTGCCCTACACAAGTACATCCAACCAATCTAAATCCTTTTGCTCCTGCTTCTTTTGCCAATTTAACAACATCTTCATCTTTCAATCTATCCTGGAAGTGAGCAAATGTTGAATGTTGATGTCCTGTTATCATTATATTTATATAATCTTTATCTATAACTCTAAATCCTACAGGTGCAGTTCTTATAACTGGCTCTCCTAAAATAACATCGTTTAAAAGATTAGTTAGTGTAAGTCCATATAATCCAGTAGATATTCCCAAGTTTAAACAGTTTATAAGCATATCAACAGGGTCACTATTTAAATTTGTAGATGACTTAACGATTGCATCAAAAACTTCTGATTTAGCTCCTCCTGGCATTATACCTATTTCTCTCCACTTATTAACTCTTGGAGCATATGCTATTTTCTCTACTAACTCCATTTTTTCATCTCTAGCTTTATATAAATCATCTAGAACTTTTTGCGCAACTTTTATACATTTTTCATATCTATCATTAGCTTCAACTCCAAATATATCAGCTAATTCATCTATTGTCTTTTCTCCCTTTATTATTCCTTTATTTTCACCTAACTTTTTCAAGTTTCTAGCTGTATTTTCAACAACATGCAGATAACATGCAGCTCCACTTGCAACTGCTCTTAAAAAGTTTCTAGCAACTATTGTATCAGCATCTGCTCCACAAATTCCCCTTGGAGATTTAGGTGTTATTCTACATGGACCATTTGCACATAATCTACAACATACACCTTGAAGTCCAAAACCACATTTAATTTTTTGATCTTCAGTTCTATGGAATGCCGTTTCAACATCCTTCGACGCTACAAAACTTTCTAACCTTTTATCTGCACTTTCGCACATTTTACAACTAACACAAGACATAAATTACATCCCCCTAAATATATTTTTATGGTAATCCTTTTTATATATACCATTCATTGTTAATAGTTAAACATATTTTTGAAAGAGTTTTCCTAATTTAAAAAACTTATTTAATTTTGAAAAAATCCAATAATTAAATAAGTTTTTATAATCTATTTATTTAAGCCTTCACTTATATTTTTTAATTTATTTTACTCTATCTGCTTCTGTTCCCGTTAATGGCGTTGGTTGATAATTATTAATACCATGTTGAGATGATATAGAACATGGTATAATTTCAGGTTTGTTTATACTTATAAGTTTATTATCTTCAAAGTTAAACGTTTGTTTGTATATAAAAGTATCTTTATCTTGAGGGTTTTTATTACCTCCGAAACAGAAATTACTTAGGCTATATGCAATATACTTGCCTTTATATTCTTCTATTCCTTGCATAACATGAGGATGACTTCCTAACACCCCATCAGCTCCATTATTTATAGCAAAATGCGCAAAATCTTTTTGAACTTGATCCGGATAATATTGTCGCTCTGTTCCCCAATGGAAATACACAAATACTACATTCGATTCTTTTTTAACACTTTGTATATCTTTTTTCATATTATTTAAAAATTCTTCATTATAATTTTCAGTCCAACCATTGTAACCTAATAATCCGACCTTTACACCTTTAACATCTACTATGCTTTTCTCTCCTAATCCAAAATAATCTATATTATTTTCTTTTAATATAAATTTAGTTTGTTTCATACCCTCATCAAAATAATCCTCCGAGTGATTATTCGCTAATGTTACAGCATCTATTCCACCTTGTTTAAGTGTATTTACATAAGAAGGATCTCCTTTAAACGCAAATTTTTTAACTTTTGCTTTGCTTGCGCTAGTTAAAGGCCCCTCTAAATTTGCTACTGTTAAGTCATCCTCCTCAAAAATTTTCTTAACATTTTTTAAAAAGTATCCATAATCTTGTCCTTGATTTTCAAACTCATTATCAAAAGATCCATAATATGAGGCTCCCTTATAGTTCCCCATAGTTATATCCCCTACAAAATTAATAGTTATACTTTCCTTTTTTACCTCTATTACTTCATCAACTTTCTTTGATTGTTCATTAATATCTTTAATTTTATTACTTCCTACAACAATTTTAAAAATAAGCATACAAATAACTACCACTACAATAATTATTCCAGATATTAATAGTGATAGCTTTTTTTATTAATCTTTTTCTTCATTTGTCTACCTCCACCAAAGTAATAACCCCTAAATATATTATAGCTTATACTATTTGTCAAAATAAATCGGTTTATGTAATATGTTTGTTTTGTATGCATTCTAATTATGTATATATAATTTTTTTGTTATAATACTAATGAACATAATTTTACATATTTTAGGAGGAGATTGAAAATGGCTTACAAAATTAATGATGCTTGTATAAGCTGTGGTGCTTGTGAAGCTGAGTGCCCAGTTAGCTGTATATCAGCTGGAGATGACAAATATGTTATAGATGCAGATACTTGTATAGAGTGTGGTGCTTGTAACGGAGTTTGTCCAGTAGATGCTCCACAACCAGAATAATAATAAATTAAAATAAAAAAACTACCTACTTTGTAGGTAGTTTTTTTATTTTAATTTATTTATCTTCATTCATAAGATATGATAAAGTAAATAAACTTTCAGTTAAGTTTACATTTTCAACTATAACATCATTTGGTACTTCTAAATCTAACGGTGCAAAGTTCCAAACTCCCTTTATACCTGATTTAACTAATCTATCGACAACTTCTTGCGCCCCATTTTTTGGTATACATAATATCGCTATATCGATATCATTTTCAGCTACGAACTCCTCGATGTCATCAGAATCTAATATTTCAAAATCTCTAATTTTTAATCCTATCATTCTTGGATTTGCATCAAATAAAGCTTTTATCTTAAATCCTGCTTTAGTAAACCCTGCATAATTAGCTATTGCTTGTCCTAAGTTTCCAGCCCCAATTATTATAGAATTATAAGTTCTAGATAACCCTAATATTTTACCTATTTCATTATATAACTCTTCGACATTATATCCGTATCCCTGCTGTCCAAATCCACCAAAGTTGTTTAAATCTTGTCTTATTTGAGATGCTGTAAAACCAATTATATCGCTTAATTCTTTAGAAGATATTCTTTGTATATCTCTATCTAACAAATCTCCTAAGTACCTGTGATATTTAGGTAATCTTCTTATTACAGCCATAGAAATATTTTTATTACTCATCTCATCACCTCCTATATATTCATTATCCCTGTTTTATATATTATGCTATTTTTTTAACAAAATGCATATATCCTTGATTATATTATACCAAAACATTATAATTTTAGATAGTTTAAAGGAGGTATAATTTTATGATTGTTTTGTCGTGCAATAACTTAAATAAAAGTTTTGGAATAGATACTATATTAGAAAATATTAGCTTCACTGTAAATGAAGGCGATAAGGTTGGTATTATAGGTGTAAATGGAACTGGTAAAACCACTTTATTTAAAGTACTTTCTGGGATTTATGGATATGATAGCGGAGATATATATCTTGGTAAAGGTGTAGAAATAGGATATCTTGAACAAAATACAAATTTCCAATCAGAAAAAACTATATATGAAGAGGTTTTAGAGGTTTTTCTGATTTAATGAATATGGAAAAGTATATAAGAGATTTAGAAATTAAAATAGCTGAAGAAGGTTCTAATCCTTATTCAAAAATTTTAGATAAACTGATGAATGAGTATTCTCAAAAATTAGAGCTTTTCTCTGAACTAAATGGTTATGGCTATAAATCAGAAGTAAAAGGTATTTTGAAAGGTCTAGGTTTTTCTGATTCTGACATGGAAACTCCAATAAATATATTATCTGGAGGAGAAAAAACAAGAGTCTTACTTTCAAAGTTACTACTAAAAAATCCTTCACTTCTACTTCTAGATGAGCCAACTAACCACCTTGATTCAGATGCTATAGAATGGTTAGAAGTTTTCTTAAAGCAATATAAAGGAACAGTAATTATCATATCTCATGATAGATATTTCTTAGATCAGGTTGTAAATAGAGTGTTCGAAATTCATAATAAAAGGCTTAAAACATATAATGGAAATTACTCTAAATTCATAGAATTATCTAAAGTAGAAAAAGAGTTAGAAGTTAAAAGATATGAAGATCAGCAAAAAGAAATTAAAAAACAAGAAGAATCAATTGATAGACTAAAAGCTTACGGAAGAGAAAAACATTTAAAAAGAGCTAGAAGTAAAGAAAAAATGCTAGATAAAGTTGATGTATTAGATAAACCTGATGTGTTTAGAAAAAAAGCTAGCATTCAATTTAGTCCTTCTGTATCTAGTGGTAATGATGTTTTACAAGTAGAAGATCTTTCTATGGGTTATGGTGAAAGAATACTTTTCAAAGATATAAACTTCAATATATATAGAGGTGAAAAAGTCGCTTTAATAGGAGCTAACGGAATAGGAAAATCTACTTTATTTAAAATAATAATGAATGAAATAATACCGTTAACTGGTACTGCTAAACTTGGTGCAAATGTTTATGTAGACTACTTCCACCAAGAACAAAAAACTCTTAACCTAGATAATACTATTATTGATGAAATTTGGAATGATCATCCTAATTTAAACCAAACTACGCTTAGAAACATGTTAGGATCTTTTTTATTTGAAGATGAAGAAGTATTTAAAAAAATATCTACACTAAGCGGTGGAGAAAGAGCTAGAGTTGCTATATTAAAATTAATTTTATCTAATTCTAACTTTTTATTACTGGACGAGCCTACAAATCACCTTGATATAGACTCTAAAGAAGTTCTTGAAGAAGCTTTATTAAATTATACAGGAACTTTATTTACAATATCTCATGATAGATATTTCTTAAATACAGTTGTTGATAAAATACTTGTTCTTGATTCTGATGGAATAACAGAATATCTAGGTAATTATGATTATTATATAGATAAGAAAAAACAAACCATAGAGATGAACGCTATAGAAACAACTGAGGAGAAAACAAAAACTCAATTAAAAGATGAAAAGCGAAAGGAAAGAGAACAAAGAGAGTTAGAAAAAAAGCTAGAGTTAAAAGGCAGAGCATAGAAAAGGAAATTGAAGAAATAGAAATTGAAATAGAAGAACTTAATGTACTTATGTGCAAAGAAGAAATATATTCTAATCCTGAAAAATCTAAGGAAGTTAGCCAAAACAAATCTTCTTTAGAAGATAGATTAAATAATTTATATGAAGAATGGGAACAGCTAATGTAGGCTGTTCTTTGTTTTGATAATTCTGAAATTTATATAAGAAATTGGTTGATATATATATGCTTTTTATATTAACATAGTATAGATATTAAATTTAAGGGGGTGTCTAATTGACAAATATTTTTAATTTAAATGATGAAAATAAGAAATTCTATAAATTACTAGTTTCACTTTGTATTCCTATAATAATACAGAATCTTATATCTACATCTGTAAATATTATAGATACAGTTATGATAAGTAGTTTAGGAGAGGCATCTGTAGCATCAATTGGAGTTGCTAATCAGTACTTCTTCTTATTTAATATGACTTTATCCGGTTTAACAGGAGGCGCTGGTTTATTTATATCTCAGTTTTTTGGTAAAAATGATGCTAATAATATAAAAAAGGTTACTGGACTAAATGTTTTACTTGGAATAATATTAGGTTTATTATTTTTTATACCAGCTTTTATGTTCCCTAAATTCATAATACATTTTTTCTCTTATGATCCTGAAGTTGTTAAACTTTGTATCCAATATTTTAGTATTATAGCATTTTGTTATCCTTTAATAGCTGTTAGTACTGTATTTAGTATGGGATCTAGAAGTGTTAGAAACCCTAAACTAGGAATGGTTTGTAGTGCAGTCGCTCTTGTAAGTAACATTATCTTAAACTACGGTTTAATCTTTGGGAAATTGGGATTGCCTGAATTAGGAGTTCGTGGAGCTGCTATAGCTACTGTAATAGCTAGATTGATAGAGTTTTCACTTTTAATAGTATATGTATATATCATAAAGAAAGATTATGTTTTAAAATTCAATATTAAAAATTTAAAATCTATAGATAAACAATTTATAAATGCTTTCTTTGAAAAAGTACACCTATATTATTAAATGATAGTGGTTGGGCAATAGGTACAGTTTTATATTCTGTTGCTTATGCAAAAGCTGGTACTTCCGCAATTGCAGCTAGCCAAATAGCTACTAGTACTGGAAATTTCTTTATTATGACAGCTGTCTGCGTTGCTATAGGAGCATCTATTATGCTAGGTAATGAGCTTGGTGCTGATAATAAAAAAGTAGCTATTGATTATGCTAAAAAGTTTTCTAAAATAGTTTTTATAGTAGGAACTCTATTTGGTATACTTCTTATACTAAACATACCAACTCTACTTAAAATGTTTAGTGTTTCGGATAATCTAGCTCCTGATATTATTAAAATATTTGTTATTATGGGATTATTAATGGGTCTGAAATCTTTTAATACTCTTTTAATTATAGGTATTTTAAGAAGTGGTGGAGATACTAAATATTCTTTATTTTTAGAACTAGGATGTATGTGGCTAGTATCACTTCCTCTTACTTTTATATTTGCAATTAAGGGAGCTCCTATTTATATTCTAGTGCTTCTTACTTACTCTGAAGAGATTGTTAAGTTTATATTCGGAGTTCCTAGAGCATTATCTAAAAAATGGGTTGCTAATATTGTAAAAGAAATTGATTAGGTAGTTCTCGTTGGAATATATTATTGTTTCATTCGCTGAAAGACCTAAAATCATAGTCTTTAACGCTACTTCAACAATAATATATTCCAACTTAGATATTTTAAAGTAAATAAAAAGGTACTATTATAAAATAATTTTATAATAGTACCTTTTTCAATTCAGCCTTTATACTTAAATATAATTAGTTTTTTATTTACTATATTAAAATGTAATACTATAGGTTTTAACGACCTTTAAAGCATTTTTACGCTTTGGGAGTGAAACCTGTAGTATTACATTTTTCATTTTAGCTTAAATAAAAAATTAATTTGCATTTTTTCTAATTTAACTAACTTATGTGATTTAGGCTCTAGTTTAAATTCAACATTATCATGATTTACCTCGATAATCCCATCAACTAGATTTGTGTATTTACTATTTAGACATTCTTTCATATCTATTTTTATAACTTCTTCTCGTTCTGACCTATTTACTAAAACTAAAATATTATCATCATTTATATCTTCAATATATCTTATATAACCAAACACATTAGGATTTTCTAATTCTAAAAATTTAGTTTCCCCACTAGTTAGCACCTTACTTTTATTTCTATCCTTAATAATATTTTTATAGAAAGCTAATATTTCCTTATCTTCATTTTTCCATGGATAAGTTCTTCTATTATCTGGATCTGTTTCACCTAAAAGTCCTGCTTCATCACCATAATATATATATGGCACTCCTTCAAAAGTCATTTGTATCACAACCGCTAATTTAAGAAGTTCTTTATCTTCATTTAATTCTGTAAGTATTCTTCTTGTATCATGCGTACCTAATATATTTAAATTAGATTTAAAAGATTCTTTTGGATAATTTTCTTTTATAGTCATAAGGCTATTGTATACATCATTTGAATCAATTTTATAATTTAAAAAATCTACAAATATATTCTTAAACACATACCCTGTAACCCCATTTAGCTGGTCACCTAAAAGATATTTTCTTCTTTCATCATAACTAATTTTATTAGATGCATCTTCCCAAACTTCACCTACAAGAATAGATTCTTTATCTAGTTTTAAAGTCTCACTCTTTAACTCCTCTATAAATTTAGAAGGTAATTCATCAGCTACATCAAGTCTCCATCCTTTAACTCCATATCCCATCCATTTTTTTATTACACTGTTATCACCTTTTATAATATAGTCAATATATGAAGTTTCAGTTTCGTTTACATTTGGTAAAGATTTAACCCCCCACCAACAATCATATTTTTGCGGATAGTTTTCAAATTTGTACCAAGAAATATACGGTGAATCTTGTGATTGATATGCGCCTACAGAATCATAATTCCCATACTTATTAAAATATACGCTATCATCTCCTGTATGACTAAATACACCATCTAATATAATATTTATTCCCTTTTTATTTGCTTCACTTATTAACTCTTTAAATATTTCTTCATTTCCAAACATTGGATCAATATTTTTATAGTCTCCTGTGTCATACTTGTGGTTACTCTGTGATTCAAATATAGGGCTTAAGTATATTATGCTAACCCCTAAATTTTTTAAATAACTTAATTTACTTATTATCCCTTTTAGATTTCCTCCATGAAAATCCCATCTAATTATTTCATTTTCACTATTTTTTATATACATAGGAGTATCTTCCCAATTTGCATATACAAAACTATTCTTTTTAGGGTTGTTTATTTTACCACTTTTATTAAATCTATCTACAAATATATGGTATAAAACTCCCTCTTTAAACCAATCTGGAGATTTAGTATTCTTACTAACTGTAATTTGATACTTATTTAAACTATCAATATCAAAATTTTCTTCGCATATACCATTTCTTTTACTCTTGCCATAGTACTTTAATTCGTTATTTCCATTTATACTTTCTATCGTTTTAAAAAAGTAAAAATAAACATCTGCTTGTTTAAATTCATATTTATCTATGTTAAACATACAATCGGATGCTTTTGTCATTTTTATTTCTTCTAAATTTTTTCTATCTCTTTCTATAATTAAATATACTTCTTTTACATTTTCTGTAGCTTTTACACTTAAACTTAATTTTTCTCCTAATTCCAAAGCTCCGAAAGGCTTTTTATAACTTTCTAACCAAGAATTATATGTTATACTCATTTTGATCTCCCACCTTTTATCTTTTGAACTGTTTATTTTTTATACCATATATCCTTAGCATATTCATTTATAGTTCTATCACTCGAAAATATTCCTGAATTTGCTATATTTGTTAAAGAAATTGAATTCCACTTATATCTATCTTTATATAAATTATTAATTTTTTTCTGTGCTTCTATATAGTTCTCAAAGTCTCTTAATACAAAAAATTCATCATTATAGGTTATTAAAGAATTATATATTTCTCTACCTTCTTCACCTATATTTGGTATGAATCCATTAACTAAATCATCCACAACCCTCTTTATATAGAAATTATTAGAATAAATATCTGCTGCTGAATATCCTCCAAACTTATTGTATTCTAGCACCTGACTTGCTGATAATCCAAAAATTATTATGTTTTCATCGCCTACTTGTTCATGTATTTCTATATTTGCACCATCTAAAGTCGCTAAAGTTATAGCTCCATTCATCATAAATTTCATATTACTAGTTCCTGAAGCTTCCTTTGTAGTTGTTGATATTTGTTCACTTACATTTGCAGCTGGTATTATTTTTTCTGCTAATGAAACCCCGTAATTTTCTATAAATACTACTTTTAATTTTTCATTAACTCTTTTATCATTATTAATTTTTTGAGCTAATTCATTTATAAATTTAATAACGCATTTGGCAAAGTAGTATCCAGGAGCAGCCTTTGCTCCAAATATAAATGTTCTTGGCTTTATGTCTAGGTTTGGATTATCTAATAATTCATGATATAAATGAAGTATGTGAAGTGCGTTCATAAGTTGTCGTTTGTATGCGTGTAGCCTTTTTATTTGTATATCAAATATAGAATTTGGATCTATTGATATATTATTTCTTTCTTTTATAATTTTTGATAAGCTTAGCTTATTGTTATATTTTATTTTTCTAGTTCCTGTAATACATCTTTTTCATTCTTATATTTTTCAAGTTGCTTTAGTTTCATAGTGTCCTTTTCCCAGTCACTACCTATAAGAGTAGTTATTAAACTAGATAGCTGAGGGTTTGATAACATTAGCCATCTTCTATGAGCAATTCCATTTGTTTTGTTATTAAATTTATATGGCTCATCCTCATAAAATTCTTTTAATACTTCTTTTTTCAAAATTTTAGTATGAAGGTCTGCAACTCCATTTACACTGCTACTTCCAACTATACTTAAATTAGCCATATTTACATTATTATTATAAATAATAGCCATCTTATTTATTTTTTCAATGTCATTTGAATATTTACTTCTTAACTTATTTAAATATCTTTTATTTATTTCTTCTATAATCATATAAATTCTTGGAAGTAATTCTTTTATCATTGATATTTGCCATTTTTCCATAGCTTCTGTCATTATGGTGTGATTCGTATATGAAGTGCATTTTTTTGTAATTTCCCAAGCCTCATCCCATCCAAGAGCTTCTTCATCCATAAGTATTCTCATTAATTCAGGTATACATAATGATGGATGAGTATCATTTATATGAATAGCTATTTTTCATTTAACTTATTAATATTGATTTTATTTTTTACACTTCCTTAATATATCCTGTAATCCTGCACTAACTAAAAAATACTCCTGTTTTAATCTTAGTATTTTACCTGCATCGTTAGAATCATTTGGATATAATACTTGTGATATCTCGTCTACGTAATATCTATATTGGAGTGCATCATGATAGCTACCATAGCTGTTTTTTGAATCTTTTAGTATTGGTTCAAAATCTTTTCTAGGTATGTCTGATTTAAATAGCCTCAATGTATTTATATACTGATTTTCATACCCTATAATAGGTATATCATAAGGTAGGGCCATTACAGGTATATAGTTTTTATGAATAGCCTTTAGCTTTCCATTATTACTTACAAGTTCTACTTCTCCTCCAAATTTAACGATAACCGCTTTATTTGGTCTTACAGTTTCCCAAATATAGGATTCTTCTTTTAGCCAATTATCAGGGACCTCAACTTGGTGACCATTTACAAACTTTTGTTCAAATAATCCATATTCATATCTAATCCCATAACCATGTCCACTTATTTTAGTAGATGCCATCGAATCTAGAAAGCATGCAGCCAATCTCCCTAATCCACCATTCCTAATGCAGGATCAGATTCTGCATCTATTAAATCATCTAGATTTATGTTCATAGTAGCTAATATAGATTTTACTTCTTCCATTACTCCTAAGTTTAAAAGATTTGACTGCAGCTGTCTTCCTAATAAAAACTCTATGCAAAAATAGTAAACTTCCTTTTCCTCTTTTAATCTATTCTCTTTCCATATATTTGCTATTTTAGATTTAAGAACAGTTACTAATGTATTTAGTAACTGCTCATTGTTAGCTTCTTCAATACTTTGTTTATATAAAAAATCCATTTGATTTTTAAATTCTAGCTTAAATTCCTCCCTATTTATGAGAGTCAATATTACCAACTCCTTTGCCAAACTATTTCATTATACGTTTTTATATATTCATTTGCGGACTTAGCCCAACTACTATCAGTACTCATAGCACTTTTAACTATTTTAAACCATGACTTTTTATCATTTTTATAAATATCTATTGCACTTTTAATACAGTAAAACATTTCATGTGCATTATAATTTGCAAAACTAAATCCATTTCCTTCTCCTGTATATTTATTGAAAGGTTTTACAGTATCTTTTAATCCTCCTGTTTCTCTTACTATAGGTATCGATCCATATCTCATTGCTATCATCTGACCAATTCCACAAGGCTCAAATAAAGATGGCATTAAAAACATATCTGATGATGCATAAATTTGTTGCGCAAGTGCAGCATCAAATGTTAATATAGCTGCTACTTTGTTTGGATATTTACCTGAATAGTAATTTAACATAGATTGATATTGTTCATCTCCAGTACCTAAAACCACTAATTGTAAATTTTCTCCTACTATTTCTGGCATCATATATGATATTAAGTCCAATCCTTTTTGAGATACAAGTCTAGAAACTATACCTATCATAGGAATATCTGGATTAACTTCTAATCCAAGAATTTTTTGTAATTCTAATTTGTTTTTAACTTTATCACCTATTGAATTTATATTATAATTGCATACTATATTTTTATCTGTCTCAGGATTATTTATTTCATAATCAATTCCATTTACAATTCCCTTTAACTTATGTGAGTTAGATTTGATCAATCCATCTAAACTTTCTCCATAAAACTTTGTTTGTATTTCATTAGCATAAGTAGGACTTACTGTGCTTACTTTATCCGAATATACTATTCCGGATTTCATAAAGTTGATACCACCATAATACTCTATATGTCCATCGTCTAAATAATGTCTTGGTATAGATAACACATCTTCTATATTTTTATTTGAAAATACACCTTGGTATTGAAGATTGTGTATAGTATATATAGTTTTTATTTCAGAATATCTTTCATCCTGACTATAATTTTCTTTTAAAAATAATGGTATCATACCAGTGTGCCAATCATTTAAATTTATTACATCTGGGAAAAAATCTATTCTTTTTAAAGATTCTAGTACCGCATTACTAAAGAAAGTAAATCTTTCTACATCATCGTCATATCCATATAAATACGCATATTCACCATCTCTCTTGAAGTAGAATTCATTATCTATAAAGTAAAATTTAACTCCATCTAGCTCTAGTTCCATTAATCCACAATATTGATTTCTCCATGCTACGTTTACATTGAATACTGCTACTGTTTTCATTTGATCTTTTAAATATTTAGGAATATTGACATACTTGGGCATTATAACCCTTATATCCACTCCTTCTCTTTTTAAAGCCTTTGGAAGCGCATAAGAAACATCTCCTAATCCCCCAGTCTTTACAAAAGGCCAACACTCTGCCGTTACAAAAAGAACTTTCAAAACTTATCCCCCTCTATAAAATTACATTTTTTTCTACTACTAATGGTAGTTTAATATCTCCTTTTAATTCTTTATCTCTAGATATAAACACATTTTTATCTAGTATTACATTATCTAGTTTCACATTTTCTTGTATAGTTCCACTTTGCATAACTACAGAATTTTTTATAACTGCTCCCTTTTTAACATGAACTTTTCTAAATATAATACTATCTTGAACTTCTCCTTCTATTACACAACCAGTAGCCACAAATGAATTTTTCACATTAGAAGTCTCTGTGTATAACGTAGGCTGCTCATTTTTTTCTTTTGTATATATCTTTCTATCTGAATAAAATAATTCATTCGCTACATCTACATTTAATAAATCTTTATTGGCTTCAAAATAGTTTTTAGTAGAATTTATACATTTTAAATATCCTTTATATTCATATGCCCCTATTCTTATTTCTTCTATGCTTTCACTTATACAATCTTCTATATGTGCATATTCCCCTCGTGATACTGCATCATATATCATATCTATAAATAAGCTTTTTTTCATGATATACATATCCATCAATATATCTGCATTTTTTTCTCTTCCTATATTTATTCCCATGCTGGTAATTTGATTTTTATCATTTATATTCAATTTTGTAGTTCCTAAAAAATCCTCATCTGCATTATCTATAGTTTTATAAATAACAGTTATGTTGTTGCCTGATAACTTATGATAGTTAAGTGCTTTTTTATAATCTATATTACAAATCATATAACTAGGAGATATAAGCACATATTCTTGTTTACTTTTTTCTATATAATCTATGTTAGAAAAAACATTATGAACGTCTCCTTTTTTTATCGCTCTGCAAATTTGTTTTTTAGTATTCTCAGGACTAAATACAAATAATCCATCATTCTTCGCTGATAGATCCCAATGACTACCATTTCCTAAATGATCTGTTAATGATCTATATTTTTGATCTGAAAAAATCCCTATATTTTTCATACCTGCGTTAACCATATTAGAAAGAGCAAAATCTATTATTCTATATCTTCCACCTATAGGTATTGATGCTACTACCCTTGAATCACTTAGTTCTTTTAAGTTATCACCTTTTCTATTTAAATTAATTATTCCCATACACTCTTTATTCATTTTTTAATCCCCCTATACTAATTCCATAGAAACAACATCAAATTCAGATACTATACTTATACTATCGTCACCACTAGAAATCTTGCAATCGTCCTCTATTACTGCACCTTCACCTATTATAGCTTTCTCTATAATCACATTTTTACCTATTTTTGCATTTGACATTATTACAGAATCCTTTACTGTACTTCCCTCTCCTATACTGACTCCATGAGATAATACTGAATTTTCAACATTTCCAAAAACCCTGCATCCATCTACAACTATAGATTGTTTTATATTAGAATTTTTTCCTAGATATTGTGGTGGCATAGCCATTGTATCTGTATAAATTCTCCAATTAGAATCATTTAAATTAAACCCATTATCTGGATTAATTAAATCCATGTTTGCTTGCCACAGACTTTCTATAGTTCCTACGTCTCTCCAATATCCATTAAATTCATATGCATACATGCTAACCTTATCATCTAGCATTTTAGGAATTAGATCCTTACCAAAATCTACATATTCTTTATCTGATTTAAAATAACTTTTCATCTTTGACCAGTTAAATATGTAAATTCCCATAGATGCTAAATTACTCTTAGGCTTTTCAGGTTTTTCTTCAAACTCATATATACTCCCATCTTCATTTGCATTCATTATTCCAAATCTACTAGCTTCATCCCAATCAACTTCCATAACAGCAATTGTTACATCTGCATCTTTTGATTTATGTTCTTCTAGCATATCGCTATAATCCATTTTATAAATATGGTCCCCCGATAAAACTAAAACATATTCTGGATCATAGCTATCTATATAATTCATATTTTGATATATAGCATCTGCTGTACCTTTATACCAATTTCCTTCTTTTTCATTCATATATGGTTGAAGGATTGATAACCCTCCATTTCTTCTATCTAAATCCCAATGGCTACCTATTCCTATATGTGAGTTCAATAGTAAAGGTCTATATTGTGTTAATACTCCAACTGTATCTATCCCGGAATTTGAGCAATTGCTCAAAACAAAATCTATTATTCTATATTTACCTCCAAATGAAACTGCTGGTTTTGCTATATTTTTAGTAAAAACTCCTAGTCTTGATCCTTGTCCCCCTGCTAATATCATTGCTATCATTTCTTTTTCATAATTTACTCCTAATCCCCCTAATAAATTAATAAATTTTATAAGATATTTATATTTTTACCTTTTATAAAAGTTGCTCCCATAGGTGGAACCTTTATATTTATGGAATACTGTTTATTATGCCATGCTATATTTTCTGATTTTAACTCCACATCTTTCATAGTTTGTCCTGATCCCCAATATTCCTTATCATCACTATTGAAAACTTCTTGATATATCCCCTCATATGGCACTCCTATCCTATATTCAGGATGAAATACTGGTGTGAAATTTAATACTCCTATTATAAAATCTTCTTTCTTCTTACCTTTTCTCATAATAACAATTACACTTTGATCTATATTGTGAGGATCTATAAAATCAAATCCTGAGTTATGTTCATCTATTTCATACATAGCTTTTTCATATTTGTATAGTAAATTCAAATCTCGCGTATACGTTTGCATTGATTTATGCGGTTCATTCATTAATAGTTCCCATTCTAATCCATATGCAAATCTCCACTCTAATCCTTGTGCAAATTCACATCCCATAAATAATAATTTTTTTCCTGGATGCAACATCATATACGCATAAAGTAATCTTACTCCTGCAAATTTTTGCCATGGATCTCCAGGCATTTTATCGAGAAGAGATTTTTTCCCATGCACAACTTCATCATGAGATAATGGAAGTATAAAATTTTCAGAAAAAGCATACATAAAAGAAAAAGTTATTAACTCATGATGATGCTTTCTATATATAGAATCCATTTCCATATATTTTAACGTGTCATTCATCCATCCCATATTCCACTTACTATCAAATGCTAATCCACCTTTGTACGAAGGTCCCGATACCATCGGCCAAGATGTGGATTCTTCTGCAACTATAATTGGATTTTTTATCTCCTTATGAATAACTTCATTAAACATTCTTAAAAACTCAATAGCTTCTATATTTTCTCTACCACCGTATTTATTAGGTTTCCAAGGACCTATATCGTAATCTAAGTAAAGCATGCTTGCAACCGCATCCATTCTAATACCATCTACATGGAACTTTTCTAGCCAATAAATTGCATTAGATATTAAGAAACTTTGCACTTCAGGTTTTCCTAAATCAAAATGGGCTGTTCCCCAACCAATATTTTCAGCTTTCAACTTATCTTCATATTCAAATTGAGGTGTTCCATCAAATTTATATAATCCATGATCATCTTTACAAAAATGACTATATGCAAAATCTAGAATTACTCCAATATCTTTTTTATGGCATCTATCAATAAATTTCATTAAACTAGTACAATCTCCATATCTACTAGTAGGACTATAATATCCTATTGTTTGATAACCCCATGATTCATCTAATGGATGTTCTGTTATTGGTAAAACCTCTATATGTGTATATCCCATTTCACATACATAGTCTATTAATTCATATAGTTCTTCGTAACTAAAAAAGTCTCCATCCCATTTTCTTTTCCATGATCCCAAGTGAACTTCATATATATTCATAGGTAAATCCTTGTATGTTGTCTTTTCTCTTTTTTCTATCCACTTTTTATCCTTCCAAGAATAATTGTCTATATCGAATACAATTGAAGCTGTTTCAGGTCTCATTTGCGAATAAAATGCAAAAGGATCAGACTTTAACTTACTATTACCGTTTTTATCTACAACATTATATTTGTATAAATCTCTAAATTCCATTTTAGGTATAAATATATTCCATATTCCACTCTTATCTAAATTTTTCATAGGATGGGAGGTTTTATTCCAATCATTAAATTCTCCAGATAAATATACTTGATTTGCATTTGGAGCCCATACTGTAAAAGTAACTCCTTTTTCTTTTCCCTTTTGTACTTTATGAGCTCCCATAAATTCATAGCTTCTAAAATGTTTCCCCTCTTTAAATAAATTTATATTATAGCTGTTAATTATATCCTCATATTTCTTCAACATAAAATCCCCCATCTTTAAGCATATATTAAATGTATTTTAAAACCGATTACTCGCTTATTTTTAATTATATATGAACTTTTACTTTATTATAAAAAGTATTGTTCTAAAAATTTAGACGATGATAGCTACAAATTTACATCATTCAATCTATTAACTCTTTTTTGTATATATAATTACAAAATATACATTTTATAAAACAAAGAAAACATTTTCCTAAATTGTGTATACAAAAAAATCGGAGTTAATTCAAAACATTGAATCACTCCGATTTTTTCTACTGACCTATTTTTAAATTAGGAACAGCATTTAAACTCATATCATTAATTTTTCCGTTAATAAAATTATAATATCCAGCACAACCAATCATAGCCGCATTATCTGTACATAATATAATTGATGGATACTTAACTTGTATATTTTGTTTCTTTGCCATTAAAGTTAACTTTTCTCTCAATGCAGAGTTTGCAGCAACCCCTCCTGCTAATGCAACTGTATTGTATCCTTTTTCATTAGTTGCCTTTATAGCTTTTGTTGCTAAAACTTCTACTACAGCTTCTTGGAATGATGCTGCAACATCTTCAACTATTATTTCTTCATTCTTCATTTTCTTAGCATTTAAGTAATTTAAAACTGCTGATTTTAATCCACTAAAACTAAAATCATATCCTTCATCCATACAAGCTCTTGGGAAGTCTATTGCTTTTTTATTTCCTTTTTTAGCTAATTTATCTATTATAGGTCCACCTGGATAACCTAGATTCATAGCTCTTGCAATTTTATCAAATGCTTCTCCTGATGCATCATCTTTAGTTTTTCCTAAAATTTCATACTTCCCATAGTCTTTAACTTCTACTAAGTGTGTATGTCCACCTGAAACTATTAAAGTTATAAATGGTGGCTTTAAATTTTTATCCTCTATATAATTTGCACTTACGTGTCCTTCAATATGATTAACTCCAACTAAAGGAATATCTAGAGTATAAGCTAATGCCTTAGCATATGAAAGTCCTACTAAAACAGCCCCTACTAATCCTGGTCCATGAGTAACCGCTATATGATCTATATCATCAAAAGTTACATTTGCTTCATCTAAAGCTTGTTGTACTACCATTGGTATATTTTCTATATGTTTTCTAGATGCTACTTCAGGAACAACTCCTCCAAATTTTTTATGTAATTCTATTTGCGTAGAAATTATATTACTTAAAACTTCTCTTCCATTTTTTAAAATTGCACATGCTGTTTCATCACAGCTAGATTCTATAGCTAATGTTATTATATCTTTTTTCATACTACACCTCTTTTAATTGGCTCCACATTATCATTGCATCTTCTTTATTGTCACTATAATACTCTTTTCTTATCCCTGCTAATTTAAATCCATATTTTTTATATAAATTTTGAGCTACTACATTAGATACTCTAACTTCTAATGTCATAGCAAATATATGATTTTCTTTGCATTTTTTAACAAGATGCTCGATAAGTTCATCACCTATCTTTTGTCCTCTAAAATCACTATGTACAGCTACATTTGTTATATGACCTTCTCCAGCTATAAACCATATACCTACGTAACCCACAATCTTTTTATCAATTTCTGCTACTAAATAATTAGCAACATCATTTTTCATCTCTTTTTCAAATTCACCTTTAGGCCAGTAATGTTTAAAGCAATTCTTTTCAACTTCAAAAACTCCATCTACATCACTGCTTGTCATATCTCTTATTATTAAATTATTATTTATCATTTTCTAGCCTCTTCATTTTTTCCTCATACTGAACTTCCGCTTGAGACTTTCTTATGTACATCGGATTTATAGTATAGCAATTATGTACATCTACATCTTTTTTAAATTTAATTCCAGCTACGGCACATAAACTACTAGCTTTACTTACATTGTTAGATACAGCTGCTATATAAGAATTTTTAACTTCATCAAGTTTTTCTTTATATAAATTTGTAGCTTCTCCAACAATAATAAACTCTTCATTTGATTTAGATAGTTCATCTACTAATTCATCTATTGTAACTACTTTTACATCTTCTAATGTTTTAAATTCTCCATTTTCAAATCTATATTTTCCTGTGTACACTTGGTTTCTTTGCGCATCTAATATAGGACAAATTACTCTATCACAAAGATTCATGTTGAAAGCTAAAGATTCTAGTGAATCAACAGCTATTATTGGTAGGTTTCTAACTTGTGATATAGCCTTAGCTGTAGCCATAGAAATTCTTAATCCTGTAAATGATCCTGGACCTATACATATAGCTATTGCATCAATATCTTTTATATTTAAATCACTTTCTTTTATCATTGATTCAATCATAACCATCAGTTTTTGTGAATGTGTTTTTTTAGTATTAACTGTATATTCACATATTAACTTATCATCTTCTACAATACATACACTTGTTGAATGTGTAGCTGTATCTATACCTAAAATTTTCATTACTTAGTCAGCTCCTTAACTATTTCTTCATACTTTTCTCCTTTTGGATTCAGTATCATTTCTCTTCCATTTTCTTTATAGTTCATTTCTATATATAAATATTCGTCTGGTAGTATATCCTCGATTAAGTTTGCCCATTCAATTATACAAACTCCATCTCCATTTATATACTCATCAAATCCTATATCATACATTTCATCACTACTTCCAATTCTATACACATCAAAATGGTATAAAGGCATTTTCCCTTCATATTCATTTACTATTGTAAAAGTAGGACTAGTTATATAATCATCTACTTCTAAAGATTGTGCTAAGCTTTGAGTCATAGTAGTTTTTCCTGCACCTAAATCACCTATTAAGCATACTACACTTCTTGGCGTTAAAAGTTTACCTAATTTAAATCCTATATCTCTTGTTTGCTCTTCATTTTCTAAATATATTTTAATCATCTATATCATCTCCATAAGTAAGACTTGTTTATCTAAATTGTTAACGTAACAGATATTATTATATTATAACAAATTACTATTATAAAGCCTTACATTCACAAAGTTTTTATTATATACCATATATTTTACAACTTATGGTAATATTATTTATTAAAAGGGGTGATATTTTTGAATTATAAAGTTCTAACACACGATGATTTCGATGATATAGTAGATATATCTCGAAACATTTGGGATGGTCATGACTATTTACCCAAAGTCTTTCACAAATGGGTTGATGATAAAGAAGGTTGTTTTATTGGATTAGTTAAAGAATGTAAAGTTATAGCAGTTGGTAAGTATACAGTTTTACCAGATAGACAAGGATGGCTTGAAGGACTTAGAGTACATATAGATTATAGAGGACAGCAACTTGCCCATGCTATTTCTGATATGCTATTTAATTTAGCAAGAGAAGATTTAAGAAATAATAAAATAACTAATATAGCAATGTGTACTCATATAGACACTCCAGCTAGTATAAAAATGATGGAAGCTAAGAATTTTTATTTAGCTCAGAGTTGCTTAATAGTTTTTAAAAATTATGATTTCATAAAGAAATCTAACTTAAATTTATTAGATTTTAAAGTTGAAAAATGGAATATTTCTTATGAAGAATTTAAAAATCTCGATTATTTTAAAACTTGTAATAATAAATTAACTTATGGATTTACATTTTTAAATATTTGCGAAAATATTTTTAATGATCTAGTTAAAAGTGATTCTTTATTAATAGTTAATGGTCATAAATGTATTATAAAAATGAAAGGATGTCCATCTATTATATGCATAGATAACACATTTGAAGGAATTAGTGATTCTACTAATTATTCTTTATTGAAATATAAATCAAAAGAGGCTGAAATTTATATAACAAATCCATACGATAATCTTATAAATCAGCTTAAAGAAAATAATTTTGAATCAATGTCTAATTTTGAAAATGATTGTGTCTATTATGTTTACGATGAAAAATAAATAAAAAAAGATTTTCAAATTTAACTTGCTCATGTGTAACTATATAAGTTTTACTCCATGAAAGCTGAAAATATGCTTTTAAAATGTCATTAAAACTTATATAGTTACCATTCGCTCTATACTTTGAAAATCTTTTAATTAATTTATTTTTTTAATATTACCTCCATCTTTTTATAAAGAGGTAATGTAATCACTGACATTATTACTGCTTTAACTAAGTTAAATGGAGCTATCATCCAAATAACAAAACTCTTTAAATCTACTACATTAGGATTTATTACATGTCCCATATTTACTATAGCTTCCATAGGCATTATTTTCCCATAAAAAGGTAGTAACATGTAATAGTTAGTTAAACAACCTATTACTATCATAGCTATTGTTCCTAAGAAAAACCCTAAAAATAATCCCTTTATATTTTTTTATGTCTATATGCTAATGATAAAATTACTACATATGAACCACCAATTAGTAAGTTTGCTGTTTCACCTATCCAAGCTGTTGTTGATGCCGTCATTGCTTGGAATAAATTTTTAATAAGAACTATTGTAAAACCTGCTACTGGTCCTAATGTCATACCTCCAAATATAGCCGGTACATCCGATATATCTAGTTTTAAGAAATCAGGAAATATACCTGGAATAGGTATTGCTATAAACATTAAAATATAAGAAATTGCTGCTAAAATAGCTACCTTTGTCATTGTATTTGTACTCATAGTTTTTTTATTGATGAATATATTATCCATTTAAAAAACCTCCTAATTTTAATTTTAGGAAAAAGAAAAAGCCCAAAGAATCTCTTCGAGCTTAGTTTTTTAAGTATATTAAAACAATAATATCTTTCTTATACATATATACTAATCCTCTCTCATCCAGACTTTACTGTCGGCCTTGGAATCTCACCAAGTCATGCTACAAATGTAGCTCGCGGGCTATACCGCCGGTAGGGAATTTCACCCTGCCCCGAAGATCTTACGTGCTATTTAATTTTCCTTATATCTATATATTATTAATAAAATTTAGATATGTCAATATTAATTAACCTTGTTTTCTATATACAACTTTTCCATCAATTATAGTATACATGACATTACTTTGAATTTCTAAAGGATTATTATCCCATATAACTATATCTGCATCTTTCCCAACTTCTATAGAACCTACCCTATTGTCTATCCCTAATGTTTTTGCAGGGTTTATAGTTATTGCTTCTATAGCTTTTTTAGAATCCATTCCATGTTTAACTGCTATTCCTGCACATACAGGTAAGTAATGTAGAGGAACTACAGGATGATCTGTAGTTAGTGAAACTTGCATTCCTGCATTTGATAAAACCCCAGCTGTATCAAAAGTTAAATTTCTTAATTCTATTTTTGATCTTTCAGAAAGCGAAGGCCCTACTATAACTGGGTACTCTTCTTCCACTAAATCTTCAACTATTAAATGCCCTTCTGTACAATGATCTAATGTTAACTTTAAATTGAATTCTTTTGCAATTCTTATCGCTGTAAACATGTCATCAGCTCTATGTGCATGTACTTTAAATGGAATTTCTCTATTTAGTACTGGAAGTAAACTTTCCATTTTCATATCATAATCAGGCTTTTCATTTTCATCATCTTCTTCATGTAATCTTATATCTTCTAGATACTGCTCTGCTTCTTTTAATGTTTCTCTTAACATTGCAGCAATTGCCATCCTAGTTTGTGGAGCTTTTTCTTCTTGTCCATAACAACTTTTTGGATTTTCACCAAAAGCTATTTTTGATGCCACAGGATTTTTTATTACCATCTTATCTATTCTTCTACCAACAGTCTTTATAGCGATACATTGTCCTCCCATAACATTTGCACTTCCTGGTGTACTACATGCAGATGTAATTCCACCGTTTCTCGCTTCTTCAAAGCTTCTTTCCATAGGATTTATGCCATCTATAGGATTTAAATGTGGCGTTATTGGATCTGTTTCTTCATTACCATCAGCTCCCTCAAACCCCATACCATCTTCCCATAAACCTAAATGTGTATGTGCATCTATAAATCCAGGAAAAATTAAACTTCCATTTACATCTATAACTTCTACATCTAATGGAGCAACTATATCTGCTCCAATTTCTATTATCTTCCCATTTTCAATAAGTATGTCACCCTGTATAATTCCATTAGTGACTGTGTTTATAATTCCATTTTTTATAAAAAGCATTTATTCCTCCTATACTTCTTTTATATCTTTCATAGTTAAAGAAACCTTTTGTGTTTTTAAATCTATACCTATTACTTTTACATCTATTACATCCCCTACAGTTACTACTGTCATAGGATCTTTTACAAATTTATTACTCATTTGTGATTTATGAACTAAACCATCATTTTTTATTCCAATATCAACGAATGCTCCAAAATCTACAACATTTCTTACAGTTCCTTTTAAAACCATACCTTCTTTTATATCTTCAATTTTTAATACATCTGTTCTAAGTACAGGCTTAATCCCTTCTTCTCTAGGATCTCTTCCTGGTTTTTTTATTTCAGATATAATATCTTTTAAAGTAACAATTCCTACTTCTAATGCTTCACTTAATTTGTGTATTCCGATATCTGCTATCTTAGAATCTATTTCATCTACATTTCTATTTTTTAAATCATTTAATGAATATCCTAGTCTCTCCAGTAAACTTTTGCAAGTATCATAACTTTCAGGATGTACTCCAGTATTGTCTAAAGGATTTTTTGAATTTATTATTCTCATAAACCCTGCACATTGAGTAAATGCTTGTGGTCCTAATCTTTTAACTTTTTTAATTTGAGCTCTTGATGTGAAATCACCATTTTCTTCTCTATACTCAATTATATTTTTTGCTATAGTTTTGCTTATCCCAGCTACATGTTCAAGTAATGAATATGAAGCTGTATTTAAATCCACCCCTACAGAGTTTACCGCATCTTCTACAACTCCACTTAAAACTTCTTCTAATCTTTTTTTATTCAGATCATGTTGGTACTGTCCTACTCCAATACTTTTAGGATCAATTTTAACTAACTCAGCTAAAGGATCTTGTAATCTCCTTGCTATAGATATAGCACCTCTTATAGATACATTTATATCTGGGTGTTCTTCATTAGCAAGCTCTGATGCTGAATATACAGATGCACCTGCTTCACTTACTATAGTGTATTGAACATTACTATTTATTTCACCTATCATTTCAGATACAAATTGTTCTGATTCTCTTGATGCTGTACCGTTACCTATAGAAATTATATCTATATTATATTTTTCTATAAGTCCTTTTAAAGTCTTCTTAGCTCCATCTACATCATTTTGAGGTTTAGTTGGATATACAGTTGTGTAATCTAATAACTTACCATTCTTATCTACAACAGCTATCTTACATCCAGTTCTATATGCTGGGTCAAATCCCATAACCACTTTATCCTTTACAGGAGGTTGAAGTAATAAGCTCTTAACATTTTGTCCAAAAACACTTATTGCTCTTTCATGGGCTAAATCAGTTAAATGATTTCTTATCTCTCTTTCTATTGAAGGGAATATAAGTCTTTTGTATGAATCTTCTATAGCAGAAATTATTTCTTCTTTGTTTATTTGGTTATTTTTATTAACATATACATCAACTATATGATTTATTACTTTTTCATTATTAATTTCTAATTTAACTTTTAAATATTCTTCTTTTTCTCCTCTATTTAAAGCCAATACTCTATGTGGAGCTATAGTTTTCACAGATTCACTAAATTCATAATACATATCATATACAGATTTTTCATCTTTTGAATTTTTACTTGATATAACTCCTTCTCTTAAAGCTAGCTCTCTTATATACTTTCTTAGCTTTGCATCTTCTGAAACTAATTCTGCTATTATATCTTTAGCTCCTTTTAATGCATCTTCTTCAGAGTTTACTTCTTTTTCTTTATCTATATATTTCTTACATTCTAAATTTAAATCTACTTTATCCTTTAATATAGCTATAGCTAAATTTTCTAAACCCTTTTCTTTTGCAATAGTTGCTCTTGTTCTTTTCTTTTGCTTATATGGAGCATAAATATCTTCAACTTCTTGAAGTGTTTTAGCTAGCTTTATATTTTTTAATATTTCATCCGTTAACTTGCCTTGTTCTTCTATTATCCTTTGTACATCATCTTTTCTACTTTGTAAATTTCTTAAATAAACTAATTTATCATAAAAAGCTCTAAGTATAACATCACTCATTTCACCAGTCATTTCTTTTCTATATCTGGCTATAAATGGTATAGTATTCCCTTCATCTATAAGCTTTATAGTATTTTCAACTTGAGAATCTCTTAAATTAAACTCTTCTTTTAAAATTTTATTTATATCCAATTTAAATCCCTCCTAAAAAGGGGCGTGTCCCAAAACTTGAAACACACCCTTATGTTCTATACATTATTTACTTTAGTCATTTTTAAATATTCATTTATAAATAAATCTATATTACCGTCCATAACACTGTCAACATTTCCTATTTCAGCGTTTGTTCTGTGATCCTTTACCAACTTATATGGTTGGAATACATAAGATCTAATTTGGCTTCCCCAAGTTATTTGAGAATACTTGCCTTGTAAATCTTCTATTGTTTCCTTTTGTTCTAATTCTTTTAACTCTATAAGTTTAGCCATTAACATTCTCATGGCAGTATCCTTATTACTGTGTTGAGACCTCTGATTCTGACACTGAACAACTACACCTGTTGGTATATGAGTTATTCTTACTGCAGAATCTGTAGTATTTATATGTTGTCCACCAGCTCCAGATGCTCTATATGTATCAATTTTCAAATCTGAAGGATTTATATCAATTTCTATACTTTCATCTAACTCTGGAATTACATCAATTGATGCAAAGAAGTGTGTCTTTTTCCAGATGGGTCAAAAGGAGAAATCCTTACAATTCGATGAACTCCTTTTTCACTTTTTAAATACCCATATGCATTAAGTCCTTCAATTTGTATAGTTGCACTTTTTATACCAGCTTCTGTATCTGATTGTAAATCTAGAGTTTTAACTTTAAATCCTTTAGAATTAGCCCATCTATCATACATTCTCAGTAGCATTTCTGCCCAATCTTGAGCATCTAATCCACCTGTTCCTGCGTTTATAGATAAAATTGCATTATTTCTATCATACTCTCCACTCAGTAAAGTTTTTATTTTAACTTTATCAATCTCTTTTTCAATTGAAGTTATTGTACTTTCAACTTCTTTTTCTAATGAATCATCAGCTTCTTCTTGAGCTAGCTCAAGAAGTACTTCTACATCTTCTACAGATGATTGTAGATGATTATACTCATCTACGATATCTTTTAGATTTTTATTTTCTTGAAGTACACGCTGTGCTTTTTCATTATCATTCCAAAAGTCTTGTTCATTCATTATTTTTTCACTTCTAATAATTTTTTCATTCAGACTTTCTATGTCAAAGAGAAGCCCTCAATTCTTCTATATTATTAGACATTTCTTCTATTCTATGTCTATATTCTTGTACATTAAGCATATATAACCTCCAAACTATCTTCCGCAACACTTTTTATATTTTTTACCACTTCCACAAGGACATTCATCATTTCTACCTATTTCTTCATCCTTCTTAACAGGTCTGTTTCCTTGTCCTTCATCTGCATTTGAAGATATTTTTTCTACATCTACTACTTGTTTTCTTTGTATAGGTTCTTCTATTGTAAAGTTATATAAATATCTTACAGTATCTTCTTGTATAGCTTTTGTCATATTATCAAACATGTCAAATCCTTCTAACTTATAAGCTACAACTGGGTCTTGTTGACCTATAGCTCTAAGTCCGATACCTTGACGTAATTGATCCATAGCATCTATGTGGTCTATCCAATAAGAGTCAACAGCTTGTAAAAGTATAACTCTTTCGATTTCTCTCATCCTTTCAGATTCAACCATATTTTCTTTCTCTTCATATATTTTTTAGCTAAGTTATATACTGTATCTATAACTTTTTCTTTATTCATGTTTTCAAGATTTTCAGCCTCTAAGCTACCTTTAGGCATAAACATATGATATAAATAATCTTTGTATGCATGTAAATCAAACCCTTGATCTGTCACATATATATCATATCCATCTGATATTATAGCCATTATCATTGTTTGAACTTGCTCTTCTAAGTTTTCACCTTCTAATACACGACCTCTTTGTTCGTATATTATCTCTCTTTGTTTATTCATAACATCATCATATTGAAGAACGTGCTTTCTTATACCAAAGTTTCTTCCTTCAACTTTCTTTTGAGCATTTTCTATTGATTTGGTTAACATCTTAGCTTCTATAGGTGTTTCTTCATCTAAGCCTATTTTTTCAACCATTCCAGAAATTCTATCACTTCCGAATAATCTCATAAGTTCATCTTCTAAACTTATATAGAATCTTGAACTTCCTGGATCCCCTTGACGACCAGCACGACCACGTAACTGATTATCAATTCTTCGAGATTCATGTCTTTCTGTACCTATTATCGCTAATCCGCCAGCTTCTCTAACTTTATCCTGCTCTTCTTCAGTTTGTTTCTTATATTTTTCAAGTATTTTATCAAAATCAGATTTAGCTTTCACTATTTCGTCAGTTAACTCTATACCTAAACTCTCTATATCTGCGTCTACCTTATTTATTATATCTTCAGGGTATCCAATTTTTTTCATTTCTTTTTTAGTTAAAAATACTGGGTTCCCTCCTAAAACTATATCCGTACCACGACCTGCCATGTTAGTAGCTATAGTTACTGCACCTAATCTACCTGCTTGAGCTACTATCTCAGCTTCTTTATGATGGTTTTTAGCATTTAATACTTCATGTTTTACACCTTTTCTCTTTAAAAGCATAGATAGAACTTCAGACTTTTCTATAGATACTGTACCAACAAGTACTGGCTGATTGTTCTTGTGTCTTTCTATAATATCTTCAACAACTGCGTTGAATTTTCCTAGTTCACTCTTGTAAACACAATCTGCTAAGTCTTCTCTTAATATAGGTTTATTAGTTGGAATTTGTACAACATCCATTTTATATATTGCTTTAAATTCTTCTTCTTCTGTTTTAGCTGTACCTGTCATTCCTGATAACTTATTGTACATTCTAAAATAGTTTTGGAATGTTATAGTTGCTAAAGTTTTAGATTCTCTTTGTATTCTTAATCCTTCTTTAGCTTCAATTGCTTGATGTAATCCTTCAGAATATCTTCTACCAAACATAAGTCTTCCCGTAAATTCATCAACAATAACTATTTCGCCATCTCTTACAACGTAATCCACATCTAACTTCATTATTTTATGAGCTTTTAATGCTTGATTTATATGGTGGTATAACTCTATATGAGCTACATCTGTTATATTATCAACATTGAAATAAACTTCTGCTTTTTGTATACCACTTTCAGTTAAAGAAACTGATTTTTGTTTTTCATCTATCTCATAGTTATCTTCCTTTAAAGTATGTACAAATGTATTTGCATCACCATATAGATGTGTTGATTTATCTCCAGGACCTGATATTATAAGAGGTGTTCTAGCCTCATCAACTAATATAGAGTCGACCTCATCGACTATTGCATAGTTTAATTCTCTTTGAACTTTTTGCTCTTTATGTATAACCATGTTATCTTTTAGATAATCAAATCCATATTCATTGTTTGTTCCATAAGTTATATCACATTCATATTGTTCTTTTCTTTCTTGAGGACTTTGTCCATGAACTATAACCCCAACTGTCATGCCTAAAAACTCGTATATTTTACCCATTTGTTCTTTATCACGTTTTGCTAAGTAATCATTTACTGTTACAACATGTACACCTTTACCTGTTAACGCATTTAAATAAACTGGAGCTGTTGCAACTAAAGTTTTACCTTCTCCAGTCTTCATCTCAGCTATTCTTCCTTGGTGAAGAACTATCCCACCTATAAGCTGAACTCTATATTGTCTCATCCCAAGTACTCTTTTTGAAGCTTCTCTTACAACTGCAAATGCTTCTGCTAATATGTCATCTACTGTTTCCCCATTATTAAGTCTATCTTTAAAAACATTAGTCATATTTTTTAATTCATTATCTGACATTCCTTGAAATTTCGATTCTAAAGCATCTATTTCATCAACTGTTTTGCTGAATTTTTTCATCTCTCTTTTATCAGCTATATTAAATATATTATCTAAGAAACCCATATACTTATCTCTCCTCGTCCATTATATGTATAATATACATTCTACCATAAAATCTTTGTATTTTATATTTAAAAAGCTATCGATTATAATTTTTATCGATAGCTTTAATAACTAATTTAAATTCTACTCTTGCTCTATCATTCCATAACCGCCATTTTTTCTTTTATATACTATTGATATATCATCAGTTTGAGTATTTGTAAATATGAAGAAATCATGTCCTAATAAATCCATTTGTAATACTGCTTCTTCTGGACTCATTGGCTTCATATTAAATTTCTTATTTCTTTTTATTGAAATGTCTATAGAATTTTCATTTTCATCATTTAACTCTTCTTCCGATAAATCTTCTATATGGCTAAATCTTATACTTTCATTTGATTGATGCTTATCTTGTACTCTTTTTTTATACTTTCTTAACTGAGTATTTAACTTATCATATACTACATCTATAGCAGCATATAAATTTTCCTCTGTATCTTCTGCTCTTATTATAGGACCGCTTATTGGTATTATAGTTACTTCTACTTTCTGTCTTGCCTTTTTAGCACTTACTGTAACTTTTACTTCTGTTTCTGGGTGAAGGTAGTAGTCTAATCTTTCTAATTTTTCTTCTACTGAATCCTTTATTGCATCTGTTAATTGCATTTGTTTCCCAGATATTTTTATCTTCATAAGAACATCTCCCTTCAGATATATATAAGCACAACAACTTATACTTATTTAATTTCTATGTTTAAATTCAATTTCCTTTATTTTTATTGTTAGCTTCTTGGAATTATAATATTCAAGGTAAATAAATTTATTTTTGTCGATTAATTGTAAACCTTGAACAACATGTGGATTGATTTATCATTATAACCTGTGGATAATGTGGATAAAAATGTTAATAAGTCTGTATTTATTTATTTTTACACATTCTTTGCTTTATTTATATCCACAGAACTAATGTTTATTTGTTATTAATTTGTTTATTGTTGTCATATTTTCGAATAAATTAAAAAAAATTGCATTTAAACAAAAAAAAAGCACCTCTAAAGGTACTTTAGTAATATTTTAGCTGACCTGGTCTTTGCCCCCACACTCGCCTGCTGGAGATTTCGCTTGGGTTCGCCGCACTACTGACTCTCTCGATTTTAATATCGGCAGGTCTTACTTCTAAGCTGCACCATGATCATTAATCCCATTTTTAGAATTAACTTACGTGGGTCCTTTCGCCTGCAACTGGCATGAACTTTCAACCACAGACCTAACACATTACTAATACATTTTAATATCTTAAGACTCATATGTCAATAACAATTTATTCTAGTTAAAAATGTACATATATAAATTTTTTTCACACCTTTAAATTTCAAAATTTTTGATATTTCATTTACAGTACTTCCCGTAGTAAATATATCATCTATAAGTAATACATTTTTATTTTGCATAAATTTATACTCTTATAAAAACCAAATGCATTTTTACTTCTCTTGATCTTTCTTCATTTGTTAATTTAAATAATTTAGTAGTATTCTTATTCCTATATATAGAATCTAAAACCTTTATATTTTCTATTTTACCAAGTTTTTTTGCAATAAGTTTTGATTGGTTAAACCCTCTTTTTCTTTCTCTTTTCTTATGTAATGGAACATACAGTATATAATCATAATTTATATTTTGAGTATCTAACTTTTCTTTCATTATCTTAGATATAATATTTACCATAAATGTTTTATCATTATATTTAAATCCAAATACTATCTTTTTACTAGTTTCACTATATTCTATACATCCTATAGCTTTTTCAAAATAATACGTTTTATTTATACAAGATGGACATCCATTTAATAAGTCTTCAGGCTTTAATGTTTCTATAGTTTCATTTAATATAGTTTTTCCACATTTTAGACATCCATCATTTATAAAATTTAGTTCATTGAAACAATCTTTACATAATGAGTATGTATTATTTTTACTAATAGGTTTATTGCATATAATACACTTAATATTTTCTGGATATATTATATCTAAATTTTATAAAAAATTGATTTAATTTTTTATCAACACCCCTTCTTTTTTTAATCTATTCAACTTTTTACTTAAATTAGAGTGTCTATCATTTATCCTATTGTTTTTTATCATAAATTCTAAGTATTTAACATCTCCAACTAAAACTACTAATTGTTTAGCTCTAGTTACCGCTGTGTAAAGTAGATTTCTATTTAATAGCATAGGCGGGGCCCAAGTTACTGGAATTACAATAGCTGGAAATTCACTTCCTTGACTTTTGTGTATTGTCGTACAAAAACTATGATCCAATTCATCTAACTCAGAGTATTCATAAGACACTATTTTAGTTTTATCAAATAGAACATATATAATTTTATTTTCCTTATCTATATGATAAATATAACCTATATCTCCATTGTATATACCTTCTCCATTTTCACTCTTATCTTCATTTTCCCATTTTTTAGTATAATTATTTTTTATTTGCATAACTTTATCGCCAACTCTAAAAATCCTTTTTTGTAATGTTTCTTCAACTTTAAACTTTTCTTCTTTATTTAAATATTTTTGTAACTCTATATTTAAATTTGTAACACCTAAATCACCCTTTCTCATAGGTGCAAGAACTTGTATATCTTGTAGTTTATCTAAGTTATAAAATTTAGGTAGCCTTTCGCTAACTAATCCAACTATTTCTTCTAGAATTGCTTCATTTGTATCTTTTTTTATAAAGAAAAAATCTTTCCCTTTAACATTTAGGTGAAGTGGTAATCCTTTGTTTATTCTATGGGCATTTACAACTATCATACTTTCTTGAGCTTGCCTAAAAATTTCATCCAATCTAACAACATTTATAACCTCTGAATCAATAATATCTTTTAAAACATTTCCAGCTCCAACAGATGGTAACTGATCACTATCTCCAACTAAAATTAATCTAGTTCCTGGTCTTATTGCTTTTAATAAACTATACATTAAAACAATATCTACCATTGAAACTTCATCAACGATAACTACGTCTGCTTTTATAGGATCTTCTTCATCTTTTAAAAAACTAGTTCTTCTGAGTCTGTTGCATATCCCATTTCTAATAGCCTGTGGATTGTCTTAGCCTCTTTATTAGAAGTCTCACTCATTCTTTTTGCTGCTCTACCTGTAGGTGCAGCTAAAAGAACTTCTTGTTTATTATTTTCAAATACTTTTATTATAGTATTTATAGTTGTCGTCTTTCCTGTACCGGGCCCTCCAGTAATAACTACTAATCCACCTTCAACAGCTTCTTTTACTGCTAATACTTGATTTGTAGCTAACTTTATATTAGTTTCTTTTTCTATATCTTCTATTTCTTCGTCTATATCTATATTTAGTTCTTTAAATTGAGATTGAGATAACTTTATTATTTGCTTACAAACTCCATTCTCAGATAGATAATATGGTATTAGGTATATGTGATCTTCATCTCCCAAATTTCTTTCAATATGAATTTTTTGATCATACGCTAATCTTAAAATTGAATCTGAAATATATTCATTATCTACACCCAACAGTTTGCTAGCTTCATCTATTAAGGCATTCTTAGGTAAATATGTATGCCCACTTCCTAAAGATTGATTTAATGTGTATAGAATACCTTGCATTATTCTGTCTTTAGAAAATTTATCTATTCCTAAATTTGATGCTATTTTATCTGCTACTTTAAACCCTACTCCTCTTATATCCTCTGCTAACTTGTATGGATTTTTAGTTATTATATCTATTGCTTTATTTTTATATCTTTTATATATCTTCAAACAAAAGTTAGGAGTTATTCCATAAGGAGATAAATTCATTATTATATTTCTTAATTCTCTATTTTCTTCATAACTTTTAGCTATCTGCTCAATTTTTTACTCCCTATGCCCTCAACTTCTGAAAGTCTATGCGGAGAATTTTGAATAATATCTAAGGTATCTACTCCAAACTTTTCGATTATCCTCTTTGCCATCTTTTCTCCTATACCTTTTATTATTCCAGAGGATAAGTATACATATATACCTTCTATAGATGATGGTGTAACTGGCATAAATGAGTTAACTTCAAATTGAGTTCCATAAGTTTTATGATTTATCCATTTTCCTTCAACTTCTATACTCTCTCCAACTGTTAAAGTAGGCATACATCCAACTATAACTATATCATTATTTTCGTTTGATAAATGAGCTATAACATATCCATTATCTTCATTCTTAAATATAATATCACTTATCATTCCTTCAATCTTTTCCATAAATAATCTCCTATAAAAATTCTAACTTTAGCGTTTACATAATTTACTATTATTATACAGCTAAATTTATATAAAAAAAATAGAAGACTGTAAATCTACAGTCTTCTTATTTACTAATGTAAATATTTATTATAAACCAGCTTGTTCTCTTAAAGTTTCAGATTTATCTGTTCTTTCCCATGGTAAATCTAAATCAGTTCTACCAAAATGTCCGTAAGCTGCAACATTTTTATACATAGGCTTTCTTAAGTCTAAATCTCTTATTATTGCTCCTGGTCTTAAATCAAAGTTCTTGTTAACTAAGTCAACAAGTAATTCTTCACTTACTTTTCCAGTTCCAAATGTATCTATGAATACAGATAATGGTCTAGCAACTCCTATAGCATAAGCTAATTCTATTTCACATTTGTCTGCAAGCCCTGCTGCTACTATATTTTTAGCAACGTATCTTGCAGCATATGCTGCTGATCTATCAACCTTTGTAGGATCTTTTCCTGAGAAAGCTCCTCCTCCATGT
>NZ_JAIXHU010000019.1:0-61529 GCF_025671395.1 Paraclostridium sp. AKS73
ATAATTAATTAAAGAATTAAAAAAAGATAAAAGAATAGAAAAAAATATTCAAAAAAAATGGAGAGATTATGTTATAAGTCACTACAAAACTAAAATTCCAAATGTATATGATATAGATTATGTACTTTATGGAACAACTCTTATAGGAGTTTTACTAACAGATAACGTTAAACTCTACTTGCAAATAGGAGATGGAGATATAATTGAATATGATAACGAGTTTAATTTAGTGGAATATACAAAAGCAAGTAAGGTAAAAGGGGTTTTAAATTCAATGTATTTAGATGATGCTTACAGGTATATAGATTTAAAGATAGAAAAAGTTAATAAAGCATATATTGACTCTATAATATTATTTTCAGATGGGTTTACAAATAGTTTTAAAACTTATAAAGATTTAGATGAAACTTTGAAGTATACTATAAGTCAGTATAGAAAAATGTATTTACTAAATATAATTTAAAAAAAAACATATAAAAAAATATTTAGAAAACTTATCAACTAACAATAGCAAGGATGATATAAGCATAATTTTTATATTACAAACAACATTGAAATAATATGTTGTTTTTTTGATATAAATTAGAAAATATAGTTAATACTAGATATATATGGTATAATTAATAGTAAAACATTTATATTGCTGTTAAAGGAAGGTAAGAGATTGATTATGAAAGGTTTTTTTGGAAAATAGTAGAATTTATAGATAGAAACAATAAAATAATAATAAAATCTGCATTGACTGTTTTAGGCATAATTTTGATAGGAATATTTATAATGTTTACTGCTGATAATTTTAGCGTAGGTAGTGAAAGTAATAAGCTTGTAGGATACATAGAAAAAAGAAATTACTCAGAGGCAATATCGTACTATGATAAAATTAAAGAAGAGTTTTCAGACACTAAAATGAATAGACTTAGTAAAAACTTATCTAAGAAAGTAAATAAAATACTTGTAACATATGGAGATAAATATATAAAAGGAGAGATAGGTAAGGATTACTTTATTTCACTAATAAATATAATTAATGAATTAGATACAGTTTACATAGATACCGATAGTATAATTAATCAAGCCAAAAGAGTAAATGATTTATATTTACAAGAAAAAATAAGCTACAATATAGCAATTGGATATATACAAGCAGTATCAACATTGAAAATATCTAAAAATGAAATATATGTATATGCAAAAAAAATAGATGTGATAGAAGATTCAAGAAAAATTTATAATGAAGGTTTAGAAAATCAAAATAAGAAAATGTACAAAGAAGCCATTGAAGATTTTGATAAAGTTATAACTGATGATAAGAGATACTATGAATTAGCTCAGGACAAAAAAGAAGAATGTATAAAAGAAATGTATGACTATTATGTAGAAATTGCAAAAACAGAAAATAAAAATGGAAATTATCAAAAGCTTTAGAGTATATAGATTATCTAAAGCAATATTACTTAGATGATGAGGAATTAGATAAGATGTCTTCAGAATTTGAGAAAAACTTAGAAATGTATAATATGACGAATGAGGAAGTAGTGCAGTTAATATCTAAAAAAAGCGGAATAGATATAGCGGATTTAAAAGCTAATATATTCCAACAAATGTTAAACGGAAGTAAATACTACTATGCTGAAACATTTGTAGGTAAAGATAAAATAGATGAATTTTTAATTGATCCTAGAAATAAGAATGTATATTCATATCTAGATGAACAAAAATCTTATAATAATAAATATGGAGATGGACACTGGAGAGCTACACCAAATGGAACTGTAGAATTTACTATAAGTAAAAATACAGCTCAAAGTATTTTAGAAAAAAAATTAAATGAAAAAAATGAAAAGTTTAAACACGTAACGATTGAAGATAAAGAAAAATCATTAAAATATGTAGATAATCTAGAAGTGATTAATAAATTTATTGGAAAGAAAAATGATATATATTACTATGCTGTAGTAAATAGAGGATTCTTTAAGTCTAAAGAAATTTACCTAATAAATCCATATTCAAAAGATATTTACAAAGTGGATGAAAATAGTGTAAAGAAATTTTAATAAAAGCGTGAAATCACGCTTTTATTTTTTTTGTTTGAATTTTGTAAAAAAATGTATACTTTTGACTAATTTGATTTAATATGGTATTTTAATAGTATGATATTTTTGAGAGAGGGTGATTATTATTTTAAAGTTAAATATAGAAAACGATATAAAAAATTTACATAAAAAAATAATTGATATATCGTTAATAAGTGAAGATAGTAATGATACTACTTTTTTTAACATAGATGATGAAGAAATACATGAAACTTTGAAAACGCTTAAAAAAACGTATGTAACAAGTAATAGTAAAGATGAAACTATACTAAACTTAAAACATAAGACTAAAAAACAAAAAAGAAGATACTAGAGAATTAAAGCTAGAATCTTATAAAAAGTATAATGAAGCATTAAATATGATCCAAAGAAAATTTATGACTAGTGCTATTGATATAATAGAAGAAGCATTAGAACTAAATCCTAAAGATGTAGATATTTTAAACTTAAAAGGGTTACTGAAACTTTTAAAATGCAATTTTGATGAAGCATTTGAAAGTTTTTACAAAAGTTCGTGTTATGATAATAATGAATTAGCCAAGAAGTATGTAAGTATATTAAGTTCAGAAGAATTTAATATATTTTTAAGTAGATATAATCATGCTGTAAGATTTGTAAATAATGAATTCTACCAAGAAAGTATACAAATACTTGAAAATATAAGAACGGAAGAACCTGAACTTATAGAACCTTATTTAATTTTACATTTAATATATGAAAAACTAGGGGATAATGTAAAAGCTAATGAGTATATGGATAAGTTAAGAGAAGTTGATAAGGATAACTTATTATTGAAAAGAAATTGTAAAAACTCCTAAAAAAGAAGAAGAAAAGAAAGAATCGCCTAAAAACAGAAAAGTCATATGCCATTATACACATTAATAGCTGTATTAGTATTAGCAATTGGAGCTTTATACTTAAATAATAAGAAAAAGTTAAATAACCTTAATGACCAGGTAGCTGCAAAAGAAGAAAAGTTAACTGAAACAAGTGAAAAGTTAGATAAAACAAAAGATGAATTAAAAGAAGTTAAAACTGAAACTGACAAAACAAAAGAAGATCAATCTAAATCTGAAGTTATAGTTGGAGATGAGGAAGAACTTTTCAATAAAGCTATGGATCTTAAAAAAGAAGGAAAGAATGAAGATGCTATAAAGTATTTAGAGTTAGTAGTTAAAAATGGTAAAACAAAGAAATATATATCAGAATCTATATACCAATTAGCTCAATTAAATGAAAAAACTAAAAATAATGAAGAAGCTATAAAATATTATAAAAAATATGTAAATACTTATAAGCCATCAGATAATTATTATGATGATAGTTATTATAATATGGGTATGATTTACTATAAGCAAGGAGACTTAGAAAAAGCTCAACAAACTTTCTATAGTTTAAGAGCTGAAGACCCGGACAGTATGTATAATAACTCACAAGTAGAATCAATATTAAAAGAAAGATAAGAGTGCTGTGCACTCTTTTTTTGTTTTAATAATCTATATTTACTAAAACTATGTATGATTAATGATATTTTTCTATATAGAAAAATATCTTTAGTATAAAAATCTAAATAAAATATTAAGTTGTTCGTGAAATAAGGGTATTAAATTTTATAAATTAGTTATTTATATTTGAAAATTAGTATAGGAAATTAAAAAATATAATATTAATTATTAGAGAAGTGATTAATAATAAAAAAAGGAGGTAATATATGTCACCTAAAAAATTGTTTCTTCCTATACTAAGAGATGGAAAATATGGTTTTATAGATAAAAACAACAATATAGTTATAAAGCCAAAATTTAAATATGTATCAGAACGATTTAGAGATGGTTATTGTATTGTAACTTATATCAAACGTATTGGGAAATCTGTTAGATGGGTCTTCGGTTATATGGATGAAAATGGATATAATAATATATTTTTGCATCTAGATAGTGCATCAGATTTTAGCGAAGGATTATCACGAGTTAAGATTGATGGGAAATATGGTTTTTTTGATAAAAACTTAAATCAAGTTATAGATGTAAAATTTGAAGCTGCATCAAATTTTAGTGAGGAAATGGCCTCAATAAAAATAAATAAACGATGGGGCTACATAAATAAAAAAGGAGAAGTTGTAATAGAACCTACATTTAGCTATGTTAATCAATTTAAAGAAGGTATATCTTTAGTTGAAACTAAGAATAAATATGGTTATATAGATAAGACTGGAGAGTTTATTATAAAACCTAAGTTTGATATAGCTAATGATTTCTCGCAAGGGTTGGCAGGAGTAAGGTTAAATGATAAATGGGGTTATTTAAATAAATATGGAGAACAAATAATAGACTTTAAATTTGATAGGGCTAAATCATTTAGTGAGGGGTTAGCTCCTATATGTATAAATGATAAGTGGGGATATATAAATACATCAGGTGAAATAGTTATTGAACCTATATTTGACTATGCATGTGAATTTTATGATGGTTTAGCAAGATTTAATATAGGCTCAAATGCACTTACTAGGGGTATGAGTATACCCAAAGGAGGTCTATGGGGATTTTTAAATAAAGAAGGAAAAATAAAAATACTTCCTACCTTAAAATCAGTTTCAGATTTTGAAAATGGATATGCACAGATAATTGATGGAGATAACAATAACTATATAGATAAAAATGGAGAAATTTTGATAAAATTAGGGTAAAACATACTAAAATTAAGTTTGAAAAATAAACATATAGTAGTAATATATATATGGAAGTTAAAGGGGGTAGGAAATATCCCTTTAATTTTACAAAAAAAAGAGGAGAAGATAAATGAAATTACTAAGACAACTGGCTCTAATACTAGCGATATGGGCTGTAGGAGAATACATTAGTTCATTTTTATCAAATATAATTATTATACCTGGAAGTATAATAGGAATGGTTATATTATTTGTACTCTTAAAATCTAAAATTATAAAAGTCGAATCTATAGAAGAACTTGGAAACTTCTTTTTAGATAATATGGCTATCTTTTTCGTGCCTGCAGGGGTGTCTCTTATCAATTCACTAGATTTAATTGGTTCAAATATTATAGTTTTAGCTGCTACAATAATAATTAGTACTACTTTAGTTATGGTTATAACTGCTATCGTCGTTGAAAAAATGATAGAAATAAAGAGCAAGAAAGGACAAGAAAATGTATAACGTATTACAGACACCTATATTTGGAATTGTAGTATCTATAGTATTTTACAGTATAGGAGTGTATATTCAAAAGAAAACAAAATTAGCTGTATTCAACCCTTTGCTACTAGCTATTTTAGGAATAATATTATTTTTAAAGTTAAGTCATATTTCATATGAAAGTTATAAAATAGGAGGAGATACTATAAACTTTTTCTTATCACCTGTAACTATAGTGTTAGCAATACCTCTATATAAACAATATGATTTATTAAAGAAACATTTACATGAAATTATAATAGGAATAACAACAGGTGTTTTAATTTCATTTGCAAGTATAGTAGTTATAAGCAGATTAACAAATTCTAATAAATTAATAATGGACTCATTATTAGGAAAATCTATAACTACGCCTATGGGAATTTCTTTGACTTCTACATTAGGAGGAATTGAGTCTGTAACTATTGTTGCTATAATTTTAACGGGTATAGTAGGAGCTATGATAGCAACGCCTATATTTAAATTTATAAACACTAAGCATCCAGTATCAAAAGGGATTGCATTGGGAACAGCATCACATGCTCTAGGGACTACGAAGGCTTTAGAATTAGGTGAAATTGAAGGGGCAATGAGCGGATTAGCTATAGGGATATCAGGAACAATAACGGTAATACTAATACCTATACTAATAAACTTTTTAAAATAATATTATACATTAACTGATTTTGAAGGGAGAATTATAATGAGTCAGGTCAACAACACATTAGAAGAAAATATAGCACTTAGATACCTAGTTATAATAATTGGAATAACTATTTCCTCGATAGGTATAAATGGATTTTTAAAACCAGCACACTTATTAGGTGGAGGGGTTGCTGGATTATCAGTTGCATTAAACTTTGTAACTCACATGAATATAGGGGTATTATCATTTTTAATTAACATACCTATATTCATATTAGGTTTTATTTTCTTGGAAAAAGAATTCTGCATAACAAGTTTAGTCAACATGATTTTATTTTCTTTTATATTAGGTATAACTCAAAATATAGGTCACTATATACCTGTAAATGATGTATTACTCCAAACTGTATACGGAGGTATATTAGGTGGTGTAGGATTAGGAATCGTATTTAAGGCTAAATCATCATTAGGTGGAACAGATATAATAGCAGCTATTTTAAAAGTAAAGAAAAACATTGCTATGAAAGATACTGGACTTTTTATGAACTTTTTAATAGTTTGTATTGGAGCTAGCTTATTTGGACTAGAACTAGCTATGTACACTTTAATTGCGATGTTTTTAAATGTATACTCTATGAATATAGTAAAAGATATGATGAATAATCAAAAATCAGTTATGCTAATTTCTAGTAAAAGTGAAGAAATTGCAAAATGTATAATGAAAGATCTTATAAGAGGGGTTACGTTAATAGAAGCTGAAGGCGCTTATACTCATGAGAAAAAACAAATAATATATTGTATAGTTGATTCTAATGAAATACCTAAGATTAAAGATATAGCATTAGAGCATGATAAAAAAGCATTTATATCAGTAAATGATGTAAATGAAGTTAAAGGTAGAGGATTTAAAGAAAAATATTTATAAAATATGTATAAAAAATAAAAATAAAGATAAATAGATTATGTGATGTATGGAATCATCACTTAACAATATCTAGATTTGTTTAATTCGGATTGACTATAAAATATATACATAATAGTTTCTAGAGTGTAAATTTTTATTTGTGCGTAAAAAATTTAGATCGGATTACTAGAAAAATTTAAATCAAGATTAAAAAATAAAACAAAGAGCATACAGTTTTGTGAGCTCTTTGTTTTATTTTGTTTATTTAAAAGGCTAAAATTTAGTGAAACTATAGAAAAAAAGTAGAATTTTAATATATAATAATATTAAACATGAAAAAATGTAATTTGGAAGTGGTGGGGTAGTTATATGAATGCAGAAGTAAATAATAAAGACTTAATAGAAATATATAAAAAAACTGTACATAACATAGAAAAAGAAGTTAAGCGTATAAGTTTTTTAAATAAGTTTAGATTGAAAAAATCATCGCACTGCAAACAAGAGATACTAGCATTAGAAAATGGTCAAGGTATACAAGTGCCCAATACAGATAATTCTAGTGAAAAAGCTTCCGGTAGAATACATACATTCTATAATGGAGATAGATATATAGGCAAATTAATAGATGGACAAATGACAGGAAAAGGAACATATATTTTTTTACAAAATGATGGAAGTGAACTTGAATATGTAGGTGATTTTAAAGAAGATATGAAAAATGGAAATGGAATATGTGAATTACCTAATAAGTGTTTGTATATAGGTCAATGGAAAGATGATGTAATGGAAGGCATAGGAAAAATGATTTATGCAAGTGATGATGAATATTTAGGTAATTGGAAACATGGTAAAAAAGAAGGTCATGGGATATATACATGGAAAGATAGTGGTATGTATATAGGTGAATTTAAACATGGAAAAATGGAAGGAATAGGAACTTGTTATGATTATAATGGATTTATAATATATGAAGGCGAGTTTAAGAATAATTTACCTCATGGTCAAGGTGTTTACACATGGCCAGATAATAAAAGATATGTAGGTGAATTTAAACACGGTAAAAGACATGGATTTGGAACTTTTTATATAAATGATGAAATATCTTATCAAGGAAATTGGAAGTTCGACAAGCCAAGTATTTTTAACAAAAGTTTAGATGAACTTATATCAAGTATAAAATAGACTAGCAGATTTAGAGACTAGTCTATTTTTTCGTTTAAGGAGATTATAATTAAGTGTTAGTGCATATAGCCACTAAAGTGAACTGAGTTTTGCACTTATTTTATTTGCTAAACTAAGAATATAAATATAAATAAATGTATATAATTAAAAAACGTTACAAATAGTTATTATAACGAGGAAGTGATTGTTTGAAAAAAATTTTATACTTAATGATATTTATATTGACTACATGTGTATTTATAAATAAGGCAAATATTAATTTTGATTTGAATTTTAAACAAAATGAAGAAATTAGAGATGCAAGTAAAAATGAAGATGTAAAAGCTGTTGTATCTTTAAATGACACAAATATAAAGAGATATATTGAAATTAAACTTGGAGATAATGAGGAAAGTGTAATAAGCAAAATTGGGAATCCTAGTAGAAAAGACATAAGTGAGTATGACTTTACTTGGTATGTTTACAATAATATTAAAAGCAATTTTGTTATGGTAGGAATAAAAAACCAAAAAGTAGTAGCTCTTTATAGCAATTCTATAGACTCATCAGATATGAATGGTATAAAACTCGGAGATAGTATTGACGTTACTAGAGAAAATCATAAATCAATAGAATATAAGAAAAAAGGAAACACTAAATTTATGATTGATTCTAGAGATCAATTTGATATTTTTATAGAAGATAATAAATATATTACTGTATTTTACGATTTATACAATGAAAGTAAAGTTACATCATATCAGATTATAGACAAGTACATAGAAGAAAGTTCAAAAGACATTTATCCTAAATACAGTAAAGAGTTAAAAGATAGTTTTGAAAAACAAACTATAGATCTTATAAATAGTGTTAGAGATAGAGAAAATTTAAATAGATTAAGCTTTAATTCTAAAGCTAGTGTTAGTGCTTTAAAACACAGCGAAGATATGAGGGATGAAAACTATTTTGACCATGAAAATAAAAAAGGAGAAAGTCCTTTCAATAGAATGAAAAAAGAACACATAAGATACAGTTTAGCTGGTGAAAATATAGCTGCAGGGCAAATAAATGCTATTTATGCCCATGAAGCATTAATGAACTCTATAGGGCATAGAAAAAATATTTTAGGTGACTATAAAAATATAGGAGTAGGAGTTAGTTTTGGAGGACATTATAAATTATATTATACTCAAAACTTTTTTAGTGAATAATTGACATAATGAAAGGAAGTACAAACATGAAAAATAAAAAAATTAGACTGTACTCAATAATTTTAATAGCTGCATTTTTTATGATATCCATTACTAAAGTATCATTTTGTGAAAAAATGAAGAAGTGTTCATAAAAAATGGACCTAGAGATAAAAAATATTTAGCTATAACTTTTGATGATGGACCTCATCCAAAAGAAACTGATGAAGTTTTAGATGTGTTAAAAAAACATGATGTAAAAGCTACTTTTTTATAGCTGGAAAACATGCGAATTGGTATAGCAAACCGCTTATTAGAGCCAGTAAAGAAGGGCATGAGATAGGAAATCACACTTTTAATCATCCTGATATTTCAAACTTATCAAATGATCAATTGGAAAAAGAAATTTTAAAATGTGAGGAAATAATAGTCAAAGTAACAGGTAAAAAACCGACTTTATTTAGACCCCCATATGGAAGTTTCAAAAAGGAAGAATTAGCGAAAATAGCAGAAAAACACGGATATAAAGTTGTATTATGGGATCATGTAGATGCAAAGGATTGGAAAAATCCAGGAGCAACTAATATAGCAAATGAAATAATAAATAATGTTGAAAATGGAGATATAATTTTGCTTCATGATTACGCTACAAATAACACTGTGGAAGCTTTAGATATATTTATACCTGAAATGCAAAAAAGAGGTTATAAATTTGTAACTGTGTCAGAACTTTATGAATAAAATAAATTTAATATAAAAAATTAAAAATAGATTCACTTTTTTAGAAATTTTAATACTATATAATAAGACTATTTCTAAAAAGGATGAAGTGTATGTATAATAAAGTATTTGAAAAAAAAGAATTCATAATATTTCAAGTTAAAGAAGGTTATATAGCTTATAACACCAAGAAAACATTTGAAGAAGGACATACACATTTAAAAAACTTTAACGCAGCTAAAAAGGCTATAGACTTAGTCATAAATAAAAAGATACCAAAAAGCACAAATGCATATTATCTAACTAGTTTAATCAGGTTAACTAATGATGATAAATACGTTGAAAAGATAAATGAACTTATAGAAACTAGAAGTAAAAAAGGAAAGAAAGAAAAATATTATAACGTAGGTTATAGATGGACTAAAAGGAGCTGTTAAGCTCCTTTTTTAATTTATCTAATTCTAGAAAAGTTTAAATTAATTTCTTTATTTTCATATATTATTAAAGATGATATTCCTTGTCTATCATAAGATTTCATAGTCTTTAAGGCTTCTTTTTTAGACATAGGTGAAGATATTGATTTTGTATCAGATCTTATTATAATATATTTATTCATTGCAAAGCCTCCTGATAATGTATAAATTAGTAATTATATCAATAATAGTTTTTGATTAAGCAAAATAAATATACTCAACATATTACCAATAATTTCACCAAAAACGACTATATTGACATGGATTTCTCAACAAAGATATAATTAACTTGTAAGAAAAATAAAAAAATAAAAAATAAAATAAATTTTATGAAGTTTGTTTGAGATGGAGGGGGTATTTTATGATATTAATGATAGATAATTATGATTCTTTTGTTTATAATTTAGTTCAGTTTTTAGGTGAACTAGGAGAAGAAATAATAGTAAGAAGAAATGATGAAATAACTATAAAAGATATAGAAAATCTAGATCCTGAAATTATTGTTTTATCACCAGGGCCTTGTTCTCCTAAGGAGGCAGGTATATGTGTTGATTTAGTAAAGCATTTTAAAGGAATTAAACCAATTTTAGGAATATGCTTAGGACATCAGATAATAGGACATGCATTTGGTGGAAATGTAATAAAAGCTAATCAGCCTGTCCATGGAAAAGTGCATCCGATAGAACATATAAATAAAGGTGTATTTAAAAATTTAAAAAATCCATTGAATGTGACTAGATATCATTCTCTAATAATAGATGAAAGTTCATTGCCGGATGAGTTAGAAGTTACAGCAAAGACAAAAGATGGAGAGATTATGGGAGTTAGATCTAAAAAATACCATATAGAAGGCGTTCAGTTCCATCCAGAAGCTATTTTATCTGAGCAAGGACATGATATATTAAGGAATTTTATAAATCAATTTAGAGGAAATGAGGAGGTCAAATAGATGTTAAAAGAAATTTATACAGATCTAGGTGCATTTGAAATATATACTTTATTTAAAGATGAAAAAGATAGTTTTATATTAGATAGTGGTATGGATGAAAAAATTGGGAAGATACTCATTTATAAGTTCAAGACCATTTGATTGTATAAAGTTAAAAAATTGTGAAGATAATCCGTTAGATAAACTAAAAGAAAAATTAGATAGATATAAAGTAGAAAATAATACTGAAATTCCGTTTATAGGAGGAGCAGTAGGATACTTATCTTATGATATAGGAAATTACATAGAGAAATTGCCAAGAACAGCTATAGATGATACAAATGTATATGATTTATATTTTGGTTTTTACAATTTTGTAATAGTTGTAGACCACTTAGTGAATAAGACCTTTATAGCAACTCCTGGTATTGATGAACAAGTTGAGCTGGATATATTAAAAGATATAGAAATGAAGATTTTAAATGCTGATAAAAAAGATTTAAAATTTGAGATAAATGAATACACAGATAAAGTTAAATTAAACTCTAATTTCAAAAAAAGCGAGTATATAAATGCAATAGAAAAAGTCAGAGACTATATAAAACAAGGTGATATATACCAAGCAAATCTGACTCAGCGATTTTCTGGAAAAACTAATTTATCGAGTTATCAATTATATAAGAGATTACGTGATGTAAGTAAAGCTCCATTTGCTGCTTTTTTAAATTTCGAAAACTATCAAGTTTTATCAAATTCACCAGAAAGATTTATTAAATGTATAGATAATACAATAGAGGCAAGACCTATAAAAGGGACTAGACCTAGAGGAAAAACAGTAGAAGAAGATATTAGACTTCAAGAAGAATTAAGAAATAGTGAAAAAGACAAGTCTGAACTACTTATGATAGTAGACTTAGAAAGAAACGACTTAGGAAAAATATCTGAAATAGGAAGCGTTAAGGTTCCAGAGTTATTTGTTATAGAACCTTATGCAAATGTTAGTCATTTAGTATCTACGGTAACTGGAAAACTTAAAGATTCTTTAAGTAGTACAGATGTAATAAAAGCAACATTTCCTGGAGGATCAATAACAGGGGCCCCTAAAATAAGAGCTATGGAAATAATAGATGAATTAGAACCTACTCAGAGAAACGTATATACAGGTTCAGTTGGATACATAGGGTTTAATGGAGATATGGATTTTAATATTGCGATAAGAACTTTGATAAAAAAAGATGAAAATATATTTTTCCAAGTTGGTGGAGGAATAACATGGGACTCTAATCCAGAAGAAGAATATCAAGAAACATTAGATAAAGCTAAATCTATAATGAAGGCAGTTAGAGGATATTATGAAGAATAGTGTGTCAGTTAATAGCCAATTAACTAAATTTGGGATTGGAGTATTTGAAACAATAAAAATCAAAGATGGACATCCTATGTTTTTAAGTTTGCACCTAGATAGAATATTTAAATCTATAAACGATTTAGACTTAGATATAAAGGAAAGTAGAAGTTTTATAGAAACAAAAATAATAGAATATATAAAATGTGAAAAAATAAACAATAAAGCTCTTAGATTAACTATGTTTGATGAAGGGTACAACCTATCAACTAGAGATATTAATTATAATAAGGATATGTATAATAAGGGATTTAATCTATGTATATCACCTATAACAAGAGGAGATAGCATAATATATAGGCATAAAACTACTAATTATTTTGAAAACATATATAGTAAAAAGTTTGCGGTTAATAATGGGTGTGATGATGCTATTTTTACAGATTATGGTGGCAGAATTTTAGAGTGTTCTATGAGTAATATATTTTTTATAAAAGAAGATAAAATATATACTCCACATGAAAGGCTACCTATCTTAAATGGAACTATGAAAAGAAGGATTATGGAGTTATGTGTAGAACTAAAAATTAATATAGAAGAATGTGATATAAAAATAACGGATATAGAAAAATTTGAGTTTTGTTTTTTAAGTAATAGTTTAATGGGAGCTATGAAAGTAAGTCAAATAAATAAAATAAAATTCGAATGTTTTAATAATACTTTTGAAAGATTATGGAGCAAAATTAATGATTAAAAACTTTATCAAAGCCTATGAGCAAAAAATAAAAAATATTAAAGAGGATGAAAATACAATTGCTATATTTTTAGTAGGATCAAGTAAAGATATATATAATAAAAAAAATATTGAAAATATAACGGATATAGATCTTTTTATAGTTTGTGAACAAAATGAAGATCAAATTAGAGAACAAGAACAATTAAATGGTATAGAATTGGATATTAATAAATTTTCTAAAAGATATACTAACTTTATGCTGGAGAAAAAAGAATACTTTTTTATAAATGAAATGAAAGATGCAAAAGTTGTATATGATAAAAAAAATATATCTGATAAACTAATTTACTTATCTAAAGAAAAATATGATGAAGGGCCTAAAAAATTATCTAATGAAGAATTACTTGTAATGGAAAACACTATACTAGAGAATATATCTAGGCTAGAGAAAAAGATGATTTTGAAAATTATGAATATGAGTTTTTGACTAATATATATCTAAAAGATATAATAAAGGGATACTTTATTAGAAGTGGCAAATGGATGCCTAAGGATAAAAAAATATTTAAATATTTAAGTGAAAATGAAAAAAAATTATTTGAATTGTCAAAAAAACGTGTATAAAGACTATAACTATAACAATCTTAAAAAAGTATATGAATATGTATTTAAAAAAGATTAGATGTGAAAAATAATTACTAATTTTAAGGGGGGCAATTATATGCATAATGTAGATAAGAAAAAATAGAAAATGCTGTAAGAGATATTTTAGAAGCAATAGGTGAAGATCCAAATAGAGAAGGATTACTAGATACTCCAAGCAGGGTTGCGAAAATGTATGAAGAGATATTTTCAGGAATACATAAAGACCCTAGAGATCATTTGAAAATACTTTTCCAATCTGAAGAACATGAAGAATTAGTTTTAGTTAAAGATATACCTTTTTATTCTTGTTGTGAACATCACTTGGTTCCGTTTTTTGGCAAAGCTCACGTTGCTTACCTACCTAAAGATGGAAGATTAACAGGACTTTCTAAATTAGCTAGAGTAATTGAAGATTTAGCGAAAAGACCTCAACTTCAAGAAAGAATAACTAAAGACACTGCAGACATTATAATGAAAGAATTAAAACCATATGGAGTTATAGTTGTGGTTGAAGCTGAACATATGTGTATGACTATGAGAGGCGTAAAAACCAGGATCTAAAACTATAACATCGGCAGTAAGAGGTATATTTGAAAAGAACATAGCTGCAAGAGCAGAAGCTATGAGCTTAATTAACATGAGATAGGAGCGGTTAGATGTTTGAATATGGCAAAAAAACTTATATAATGGGAATTTTAAATGTTACTCCAGATAGCTTTTCAGATGGAGGAAGTTATACAAGTATAGAAAAAGCTTTAAATCATGCCAAAGAAATGATAGATAGTGGAGCAGATATAATAGATTTAGGTGGAGAATCAACTAGACCAGGACACCAAATAGTAGATGCTGAAGAAGAATTGAGAAGAGTTTTACCAGTTGTTAAAGAATTAAAAAAACAGCTAAATGTTAAAGTTTCTGTAGATACATATAAAGCTATTGTAGCAAAAGAAACTTTAAAGTTAGGTGCTGATATGATAAATGATGTTTGGGGGCTTAGAAAAGATCCAAATATGGCAAGTGTTATAGCAAAACATGATGCGCATGTATGTATAATGCATAATCAAGATGGAACAGATTATGATAAAGATATAATGGAATCTATCAAGGAATTTTTAATAGAAAGTATAAAAATAGCTAAAAGTGCTGGAATAGATGATAGAAAAATTGTGCTAGACCCAGGTATAGGATTTGGAAAAACATTAGAACAAAATATAGAGGTTATGGCAAGGCTAGATGAATTAAAAGATCTAGGATATCCAATTCTTCTAGGTACATCAAGAAAGTCTATGATAGGAAAAATTTTAGATTTAGAACCTAAAGATAGAGTGGAAGGAACTATAGCAACTACCGTATTAGGAATTAAATCTGGAGTAGATATTGTTAGAGTACATGATGTATTAGAAAATATAAGAGCGATAAAAGTGGCAGATGCTATATGCAGAAGGTAGGTATAAAATGGATAAAATATTATTAAACAATATGGGGTTTTATGGCTATCATGGAGTTTTTAAAGAAGAAAGTGTATTAGGACAAAAGTTTTTTATAGATATGGAGTTATATATAGATACAAAAGAAGCAGGCTTAACCGATCAAATGGAAAAGTCTGTAAGCTATGGCGATGTATATGAGTTAGTAAAAAAATAGTAGAGAATAAAAGATTTAACTTACTAGAAGCCTTAGCTGAGAACATATCTAAAGAGGTTTTAGGTGAGTTTGGATTAATTCAAGAGGTTATGGTTCGAGTGAAAAAACCAGAAGCTCCTGTTCCGGGTATTTATGATTACTTTGGAGTTGAGATAAGGAGAAGTAGAGATGAGTAAGTCTTATTTAGGTTTAGGAACTAATATAGGAGATAGAATAAGATATATAAATGAAGCTTTAAAAATTTTAAATTCTAATCCAAATATAAATATAACTAAAAAGTCAAAGCTTTATGAAACAAAAGCTTGGGGGTATAAAGAGCAAGCAGATTTTTGAATATGTGTATTGAAATAGAGACAAGCTTAAATCCGTATGAACTTTTAAATGCTTGTCAGGGTGTAGAGAAAGATTTAAACAGAGAAAGAAAAATCAGATGGGGGCCAAGAACAATAGATATTGATATATTATTTTTTAATGATATAATTTTACAAGAAGAAAATTTAGAAATTCCTCATCCAAGAATAAAGGAAAGAGCATTTGTATTGATACCACTTATAGATTTAATGATAAACTAAAAATAGATAATATAAGTATAAATGAGTACCTAAAATCTTTGACGACTGAGGAAAGAGAAGAAGTAAAGGAGTTTATAGGTAATGAAAAATCTATTTAGTAATGATTTAAATATAAATATAACTGAGAAATTAGAAATACCAAATGATAAAATTATAATGGCAGGGCCTTGTGCTATAGAAAGTTATGAACAACTTTTAGAAACTGCAAAGTTTATAAAATCAAATGGAGCAAATATGTTACGAGGTGGAGCTTTTAAACCAAGAACATCTCCAAAATCTTTCCAAGGTTTAAAAGAAGAAGGACTAGAAATTTTAAAAGCTGTAAAGAAAGAAACTAACTTACCAGTTATAACTGAGCTTATGGATGCTAGAGACTTAGACAAGTTATATGAAGTAGCAGATGTAATTCAGATAGGGTCTAGAAATATGCAAAACTTTACTCTTTTAAGTGAAGTAGGGAAACAAGATAAACCTGTAATGTTAAAAAGAGGCATAAGCTCTACAATAACAGAATGGATAGGGGCAGCTGAATATATTGCAATAGGTGGAAACAATAAAATCATAATGTGTGAAAGAGGAATAAGAACATATAATGATTATACTAGAAACACATTAGATATAGCAGCAGTACCTATAATAAAAAAAGAAACAAATCTTCCTGTTATAGTAGATCCTAGCCATGCAACTGGAGTTAGATATTTAGTTAAACCAATGTCTATAGCTTCATTAGCAGCAGGAGCAGATGGTATAATGGTTGAAGTTCACCCTAACCCAGGTGAAGCTTTATCAGATGGGGCACAATCTCTTCATTTTGAAGAGTTTAAAGATTTAATGGAAAGTATAAAAAAATTATAAAAAATTAAGAGGCTTGAAGCCTCTTTTATTTTTGTTTCTTTAAATAAATTTATAAAAATTAAAAAGATAGTATTTAATTTATGTTAATTATACAAAATAGTAAAGTGGTATTTAGATTTACTAATCAATATATTAAATTGAAAAATAAAATTAGATAAAAAAGAAGGAATTGAATAAAAAAAGTCGAATTATGTATAATGAATATTTGACAAATTTCTAATATGTTGTAAAATAGTAATGTTAAAAAAATTACACCAGAAGGTGATAATATGAATGATATAAAAGATATAATAGAAGAAATTAAATCTAGATCTGATATAGTAAAGGTAATATCAGATTACATTAAAGTACAGCAATCGGGAATAAACTACAAAGGATTATGCCCATTTCATGGGGAAAAAACACCTTCATTTTATATAAATACATCAAAACAAATATATAAATGTTTTGGATGTGGAGAAGGTGGAGATGTAATAAACTTCATTATGAAGATAGAAAATCTTGAATTTATGGATGCCGTCAAATTATTAGCCAAAGATTGTGGAATAGAAATAAACACAAATATGGATGAGCAATCTAAAATTAGGATGGAAAAGGTTAAGAAGATTCAAGACATAAACACAGAAGCTGCCAGATATTATTTTTCAAATTTAATTAAAGAGAAAAATTATGGGTATGAATATTTAAGAAGAAGAGGTCTTGATGATAAAATCATAAAGAAGTTTGGTTTAGGATATGCACCTAAGGCATGGACTAATCTTATGGAATATTTAATTAGTAAAGGCTATGATAAAGAAACACTTGTTGGATGTGGGCTCGTTACATATAAAAAAGATGGAAACAAATATTATGACAGGTTTATAAACAGAGTTATATTTCCAATATTTGACTATAGAGGAAATGTTATAGGTTTTGGAGGAAGAGTTCTTGATGATTCACTTCCTAAATATTTAAATTCACCAGACACACTAGCATTTAACAAAAAGTATAATTTATATGGTCTTAACTTTGCTAGAAAAAATATAACTGATAGAACTGTAATTCTAGTAGAAGGATATATGGACTTGATTTCATTGTATCAATATGGAATAAGAAATGTGTGTGCTACACTTGGAACAGCCCTTACGATAGACCAAGGGAATTTATTAAAAAGATATGTAGATACAGTTGTAATTTCTTATGACTCAGACGATGCAGGGGTTAAGGCCACGCTAAGAGCTACAGATATATTAACTAGCGTAGGTATAAATGTTAAAGTTTTAGATTTAAAAGATGTAAAAGATCCAGATGAGTTTATAAGAAAATATGGTCTTGAAGGATACCAACAATCCGTAGCAGATGCTGTTCACTATATTAGATATAAAATAGTTAAATGTAAAGAAAATTATGATTTATCTAAGGATGAACAAAGACTAAAGTTTACTAAAGAATCTACAAAGATAATAAAAGCTTTAAAAAGTCCTGTTGATATAGATTATTATATAAACTTTTTAAGCTCAGAAAGTAAAATAAGTGTAGAATCTTTAAAAAAGAAGTCTATGGAAAGAGTTATAAATCTAATTATAATCAAAAGCTTAAAAATGATAGACATGTTCAAATAGATAAAAATGCATATAAAAGACCAACTATAATAAATAATGGAAATGAAATTATAGAAAAAACATTAATTAGATTGCTTTTAGAAGAAAAAGAAATAAGAACATTATTAATTTTAAAATTAGATGAAAATGATTTTACATTAAATGAAAATAAAGAAATTTTAAAATTTATAATTAAAAATGAAGAAATGGATAAAATAACTATTGACAAATTAAAAAGTTTAAACTTACCCGAAGATTATCTTTTGAATTTGTATAGTATGAAGATAGAAAACATTAATGTTAATGACAAAAAGAGTATAGAAGAGATAGTTAAACAAATAAAAAGAAATAAGCTTCAAAATGATATAGATAATTTATTGAAGAAGCAAAAAGAATTAGAAAATGGAAAGTCTAATGATAATTCAAATGCGAAAGAGGTAGATGTACAAGTTATGGAAATTGCTATAAAGATAGTTGAACTAAGAAAAACATTACAAAATATATAAAGGAAGGGAGGCTGAAGTATGGAAACTAAAACACCAAAAAAGAATCAAAAGAGATAACAGCAAAATCACTTATAGAAAAAGGTAAAAACAAGGAAGTCTTACACTTATGGAAATAATGGAAGCTTTCTCTGAAACAGAATTAGACAAAGATCAAGTTGAAAACTTATATGAAACACTTGGAAACTTAGGGATTGAAGTAATTCAAAAGAAAGAAGAAAAAGCTGATGCAGATATAGAGTTTACTTCAGAAGATATGGATATATCAAACATGGATATAGATGATAGCATTGATGAGGATATATCTAAAGAAGAAAACACTATGGAAATTGAACAAATAGATTTAACTCTTCCAAAAGGGATAAGTATAGATGACCCGGTTAGAATGTATTTAAAAGAAATTGGGAAAATACCTTTACTTAAGCCTCATGAAGAAGCTGAACTTGCAAGGAGAATGCATGAAGGTGATGAAATAGCTAAACAAAGATTAGTTGAAGCCAACTTAAGACTTGTTGTAAGTATAGCAAAGAGATATGTGGGAAGAGGAATGTTATTTTTAGATTTAATACAAGAAGGAAATTTAGGTCTTATAAAAGCTGTTGAAAAGTTTGACTATACAAAAGGATTTAAATTTAGTACTTATGCTACATGGTGGATAAGACAAGCTATAACTCGTGCAATAGCAGACCAAGCTAGAACTATAAGAATACCTGTTCATATGGTTGAAACTATAAATAAATTAATAAGAGTTTCTAGACAATTATTACAGGAATTAGGTAGAGATCCAAAACCTGAAGAAATTGCAAAAGAAATGGATATGACAGAAGATAAGGTTAGAGAAATTATGAAAATTGCTCAAGATCCAGTATCTTTAGAAACTCCTATAGGTGAAGAAGAGGATAGTCATTTAGGAGACTTTATACCAGATGACGATGCTCCAGCTCCAGCAGAAGCTGCAGCATATTCTTTATTAAAAGAGCAAATAGAAGAAGTTTTAGGTTCGTTAAATGAAAGAGAGCAAAAAGTTTTAAAATTAAGATTTGGATTAGAAGATGGACGTGCTAGAACTCTTGAAGAAGTAGGTAAAGAGTTTGATGTAACAAGAGAAAGAATAAGACAAATAGAAGCTAAAGCTTTAAGAAAATTAAGACATCCAAGTAGATCTAAAAAACTTAGAGATTACTTAGATTAATAAAAAATTCGTCTATGATAGGCGAATTTTTATGTATACAAAAGATATATGAAAGGACGACAAAAATTGAAGTTAACAGATAGATTATTAAAAATAGCAAGCATTGTAGATGAAGGTAAAAAAATTGCAGATATTGGGACGGATCATGGATATATACCAGTTTATCTTCTAAATAAAAAAAAGATAGACTTTGCTATATTAGCAGATGTGAATAAAGGGCCTTTAGAAAATGCAAGAAAAGAAGTTAGACATAATAAATTAGATGACAAAGTTGATTTAAGACTAGGGTCAGGAATAGAAGTTTTAAATGATAATGAAGTGGATGAAATTATAATAGCAGGTATGGGTGGTATACTTATAGGAGAACTGATAGAAGCGAAAAAAAGTGTTGCTCAAAATGCTGAAAAACTTATATTACAACCAATGCAAGCACAAGCTGAACTTAGAAAATATCTTTATAATAACGGATTTGAAGTTATAGATGAAGTTTTAGTAAAAGAAGACTTTAGAATATATGAGATAATAGTAGCTAAATATACTGGAAGAAAAACAGAAGTTACAGACGAAATATATTATGAAGTATCAAGTAAGCTTATAGAAAAAAGGACGAACTTTTAACTGAATTTTTAAATAAAAAAATATCTGCATATGAAAATATAATAAAAAAATTGGAAGGTAAAAGTGGAGAAGCTATAGAAAATAAGAGAAATAAGACTATTGAAGTTATAGAAAAGCTTAAGGAGATGTTATAAATGAAACTTAAAAGTTTTATAAAAAAAATAGAACAAAAATATCCTCTTAATTTAGCGTATGATTGGGATAATGTGGGACTTATAGTAGGAGACTCTGAACGTGAAGTTAAAAAAATAATGGTTTGTTTAGAAGCTAATGAAAAAGTTGTAGATGAAGCTATAAATAAAGATATAGACTTGATAATAACTCATCATCCTTTTATTTTTCAAAATTGAAAAAGGTTACTACTTTAGATTTAAAAGGGAAATTAATACATAAATTAATAAAAAGTAATATATCAATATATTCTATGCATACTAATTTTGATATAGCTTTTGATGGATTGAATGATTATTTTGTAGAAATGTTAGAACTTGAAAATGTGAAAATTTTAGATAAAACTAGCAGCGAAAATCTATATAAACTAGCAGTTTATGTACCAAAGACACATATAGATGATGTAAGAATAGCTTTAGGAAATTCTGGGGCTGGACACTTAGGAAACTATAAAGATTGCTCATTTACTACTGAAGGTGAAGGAAGATTTAAGCCTTGTGATGGAGCTAACCCTTATATTGGAGAGACTAATGCACTAGAAAGTGTTCATGAAGTTAAGGTGGAAACGATAGTCCCTCAAAAAATATTAGATAAAGTTATAAGTGCCATGATTAAATCGCATCCATATGAGGAAGTTGCATATGATTTGTATAAGTTAGAAAATAAAGGTGAAGTCATAGGACTTGGAAGATACGGAAAACTTAAGTCTAAAATGACATTTAAAGATTTAGGAATGATACTTAAAGAAAAATTAGATATAAAACACTTAAGAGTAGTTGGAGAATTAGATAGCGTTGTATCTAAAGTTGCTATAGTTACAGGATCAGGTGCTGATATGGTAAAAAAGGCGTATAAATCAGGTTGTGATGTTTTAATAACTGGAGATATGAAATATCATGATGCTCAAGATACACTTGATATGGGAATGAAAGTGATTGACTGTGGTCATTTTGATACTGAAAAAGTATTTTCAGATATAATGTTTGATTATATAAAAAATGAATTTGATATAGATGTTATAAAAAGTGATATAAATTTAAATCCTTTTGATATAATATAGCTATGATTAATAGCCTTAAGATAGTCTTAAGGCTATTTAAAATATGGAGGAAAAGTATGAATAATAAGAATAATGACTTAACTTTTTCAAATCATAGAAATTATTGTGAAACAGATGGATATGATTTATCTAATATGGAAATTGATTCAATTAATCTAAATTATGAAAAAGTATGCAGTGAATGTGGTAAAGTTTATAATAACTTAAGTTTATATTGTGAAGAATGTGGGAATGAATTAATATTATCAAGTGAAAGTGAAAAACATTTAAATATATATAATTTATTAGATGGAGATTTACATAAAAAAGAAAAATTAAAAATGTGGACAAACAACTTTGAAATTAAAAGAAGGATTTTAGCTCCATTATTTTCAATTTGTATACTATTTATAATATCTATATGGATAAAGTTTTCATAAACTTTGCAGGATTAGAAGTGAATAAATTTTTAAATGTATCTAGTATTATGTTAGGATTAAATTTAGTTCCTTTAAAGATCGTCTCCTCATCTGTTATAGGACTGGGGAATATGGGGATAAGCATGAGTTTTGTAATTGTTTTAATAATACCATTTATAACGATTTTAGTTTCAAGTTTGTTTTTTATAAAAAAGAATTTTTAAATGGGAAAAACATTATTAAAGAAGCTTTTGTATTAAGCTTTATTTATGGATTGACTTTAGGTATTATATCTATACTAGGTAAGCAGTTTATTAACTTATCTATGGGAGAGTATTACACGATGTCCATAGTTGTTAAATATAGCTTTTTTAGAAGTGTTTTAAACGGTATAGCAATATCTTTTCTTCCTGCATACGTAGCTTTATATTTTAAAACTAAAGATAAAAAAATAGAAATTAACATTTTTAATAGGGTTTTAAAGACGATAGGGTTTACATATTTCCTAATTCTATCATTAATGGTTTTAGGAATGTTTTTCAATAAAATATTTTTAAGTGGGCGTGGATTAAGCGGGTTAATAGCATATCCCCAACTTGCTTTATATATATTACATTTTATTAACTTAATTCCAGTAGGATTAGGAAATTCTATTATATCTATATTTAATATGGGAGATATAAATTTATACTTAAATAATAGTATGGTATTATTGATATATGCAATTATGCTTTTAAATATAGTTATATTAGTTGTATCTGGGTACGATATAAAAAATAGAGTCAATAATAAAAAATATATAAAATATTTTAGCCTGGTATATTCTGTGGTTATAGCGAGTTCTATATTTTTAAGTAAGATAGACACTAGTGGAAGTTTGTCTTTGTTAGAATCACAAAATTATGACATGTATTCATATATAGGGTCAAGTGCTATTGTTGGTCTGATTATATCGTTTATATATAGTTATATATTGGTAAACATTGGATATAAGTTGAATAAGGAATAGGAGAAAGATATGAATAGTATAAGATTTAATATAAATAACCAGAAATTATCACTAGAAAGTATAAAGGAAAAAAATAAATTAAATATAGAGATAGAAAAAGCTAAAAAAGATAAAACTAAAATTTTTGTTGATGCAGGCATGAAGCTTTATGAAATGATTAGAAAAGAAAATATAATTCATGAAGAACTTATTAGTTTATTTGATAATATGATTGAGATTGATAAAATTATATATGAATCTAATTTAAAACTTGAAAAAATTCAATTAAAAAATACCACTAAGTGTGAGTGCGGAAATATTTTAAATGACGAAAGTAAGTTTTGTAGTCAATGCGGTAAAAAATAAAAGAGGAAATTGAATTTGAAACTTGTGAATTTTGCTCAAGTAAAATAAGTGAGAATGCAAATTTTTGTGTATGCTGTGGGAGTAAAGTTAGTAAAAACATATAATTAATAGGGGTGAGTGTATCCTCTATTATATAGTTAAGAAAAAGGAAGAAGGAAATTTACATATGTCAAAAACTAAAAAATCAGCAGTTATTTTGATGATTATAACGCTAATATCTAAGGTTACAGGATTTTTCAGAGATATAATATTAGCTAAAAATTTTGGCGCGAGTATTATAACAGATGCTTATATAACAGCTCTTAACATACCTGTTGTGTTATTCACAGGAATAAGTTCATCATTAGGAACTACTTATATACCTATGTTTTTTAAAATAAAAGAAGAACAAGGGCAAGAAGGTGTAAATAAGTTTACAAGTAATGTTTTAAATATAGTTGTAATTTTGGGTTTAGCAACTGTATTTTTAGGAAGTGTATTTACTCCATATATAGTAAAATTATTTGCTATGGGATTTAAAGGAGAGGAACTAAGAATAACAGTAGAGTATTCAAAAATATTAATGCCATCTATTGTATTTATAGCGGCAAATGGATTGGTATCCTCTTATTTACTAGCAAATGGAAGATTTTATATATCGGGAGTATTATCAATACCTTTTAATGTAATATGCATACTAGCCATCATAGTTGGAGGTATGACCAATTCATATATAATGGTATGGATAACTTTATTTGCATATATAGCACAGCTTATTTTTCAAATACCATTTTTAAAAAAATGTGGATATAAGCATAGCCTAATAGTTGATGTTAAAGATGAAAATGTTAAAAATATAATTTACTTAATTTTACCTGTTTTTTTAGGCTCGTATGTAGATCAAATAAATAGTGTTATAAACAGAACCTTAGCATCTTTCTTAGATACAGGTAGTATAACAGCATTAAATTATGCAAATAAGTTAAATATATTTGCTGTAGGTGTACTGGTTATATCTATATCTACAATAATGTACCCTGTACTTTCTAAATTTGCAAGTCAAAAAAATATGAAAGCTTTTAAAAGTAGTTTAGGAAGATGTATAGATATAGTAATGATAGTTATGATTCCTATTATGGTAGGGATGATTATATTTTCAAAACCTATAGTTCAGCTATTATTTGAAGGTGGATCATTTACTAGTAGAGATACTCAACTTACATCTACTGCACTACTTTGCTATTCTTTGGGTATGGTTTCCTTTGGAATAAGAGATATAGTTTCTAGAGGATTTTATTCTTTACAGGACACAAAGACACCTGTGAAAAATGCTATGGTAGCAGTTGCTGTTGATATAGTTTTCTCTATATTATTAGTAAGAGTTATGGGAATAGGAGGCCTAGCTTTATCTACTTCTATTGCAACCACAGTAGGGGCTTTACTTCTTATAATATCTTTAAGACGAAAAGTAGGTAAATTAGGAATTAAAAGTAGCTTAATCACAGGATTAAAGTCTATTGTAGCCTCTATAATAATGGGTATTATATGTAAAGAACTATACACATTAATTATGTTTTTAGGTGGAAATTATACACATGAAACTAAAAAATTAGTACTAATAGGACTAGTTGTAAGTAGTTCTGTAGGGGCTATAGTATATTTGATATTAAGTTTGATGTTCAATATAAAAGAAGTTAGAGATATAGTAAGTCAAGTGAAAATAAAATATGTTCAAATGTTAAAAAGGTAAGATGATTTCATCTTACCTTTTTAACATTTGGATTACTTAAGTTAAATTTTATATAACTGATTTAGTATATATATGATGACATAATTACATATTTCATTAATTAAAAAAGCAAAAACTATTAGTATTATATGTTAAAATAGTACTTATGGTATAATTAGTATGTAATATAAAATATAGGGGGGAATAAAATGAGTTTAGAAATATCAGAAAAAGTATGCAGAGAAAATATAAGATATTTAAATCTGCTTTCTAAACAATATCCTACGATTTCTCAAGCTTCAACAGAAATAATTAATTTAGAATCGATTTTGAATTTGCCTAAGGGAACTGAACACTTTTTATCAGATATTCATGGAGAAAGTGAGCCTTTCGTGCATGTGTTAAGAAATGGATCGGGAGTAGTTAAGAGAAAAATAGAAGAACTTTTTGGAGATTCCCTTATGGAGAGCGAAAAAAAGGCATTGGCTACACTAGTATATTATCCAGAACAAAAACTGGAGATAGTATTAAAAGAAGAAAAAACATAAATGACTGGTATAGAGTTACGCTTCATAGAATAGTTGAACTATGTAGATATGCATCAACTAAATACACTAAAGATAAGGTAAGAAAGTATCTTCCTAAAGATTTCGCATATATAATAGAAGAATTACTAAATACAGATTGTAATATAGATCATAAGAAAAAGTATTATCAACAAATTATAAATACGATAATTGATATAGATAGATCTAAAGAATTTATAATAGCAATATCTAAGTTGATACAAAGATTAGTTGTAGATAGATTACATATAATAGGTGATATATATGATAGAGGACCTAGACCTGATGCTATAATTGATACTTTGATGGATTATCATAGTGTTGATATTCAATGGGGAAATCATGATATCTTATGGATGGGAGCTGCGGCAGGTCAAAAAGTTTGTATAGCTAATGCTCTTAGAATTTCAGCTAGATATGCTAACTTAGACATAATTGAAGATATATATGGGATAAATATATTGCCTTTAGCTACATTTGCTTTAAATGTATATAAAGATGATCCTTGTGAATGCTTTTTACCTAAAATATCAGAAGGTGAATATAATACAAGTGAAATATCATTAATAGCTAAGATGCACAAAGCTATATCTATTATACAGTTTAAATTAGAAAACGAGGTTGTAAAGAGAAGACCAGAATTTAAAATGGGACATAGATGTTTATTAGATAAAATCAACTATGAAAACGGAACTATAAATATAAAAGGGAAAAGTTATAAAATAAAAGATAATAACTTTCCTACAGTAGACCCTAAAAATCCTTATAAATTAACTAAAGAAGAAGAAGTTGTTATCGAGAAGTTAAAGTCATCTTTTGTAAATAGTGAAAAACTTCAAAAACATACCTCTTTTTTATTCTCTAAAGGAAGTATATATTTAAAATGTAACTCCAATTTATTATTCCATGGATGTATTCCTTTAAAAGAAGATGGTTCGTTTAAAACATTTACAATAGAGGGGAATGATTATGGAGGTAAAGAGTTAATGGATAAGTTTGATTCATTAGCTAGAGAAGGATACTTCTACAGAGAAGGAAATAAGCAGAAAGAGTATGGTATGGATATAATGTGGTACTTATGGACTGGTGAGGCTTCTCCGTTGTTTGGAAAGGACGATATGGCTACCTTTGAAAGATACTTTATATCTGAAAAAGAGACACATAGGGAAAATAAAAACTCATACTTTAAACTAAGAGATACTGAAAATATGTGTAATATGATATTTAGAGAGTTTGGCCTTGATAGTGAAGATTCACATATTATAAATGGACATGTTCCTGTTGAGAGTAAAAAAGGAGAAAGTCCTATTAAAGCCAATGGTAAATTAATAGCTATTGATGGTGGGTTCTCACGAGCTTATCAACAAAAAACTGGTATAGCTGGCTACACTTTGATATATAACTCATATAGCTTACAACTTGTATCACATCAACATTTTACTAATACAGAGCAAGTTATATTTGAAGAAAGTGATATATTATCAATTACATCTATTGTTGAAAGAAATAAAAAAGGAAAATATATAAGAGATACAGATGTAGGAAAAGAAATAGTTGAGCGTATAAATGATTTAAAATTATTACTGTTGGCTTATAGAAAAGGTATAGTAAAAGAAGCTTAAAAAAGTGGATATCAGTATTGTACTGAGACCCAAAAGTTGGACTTTATACAGGAATGAAAATTCATTCCTGTATTTTTTGTTTTATACAATTTTAGATTCATAGTCAATTCTATATTTAACAGGGCTACGCCAATTTAATTTTTCTTTAATTCTATTGTTATTATAGTAGTAAATATAATCTGTTATAGCTATCTCTAATTCATTAAAACTTTTATATATTTTTCCATAGTACATTTCCTGTTTCATTACTCCAAAGAAATTTTCCATAGGAGAATTATCAAGACACGTACCTTTTCTAGACATACTTTAGAATATTTTATTATTCTTAAGTGTTTTTCTATACAAATTCATTTGATATGCCCAACCTTGATCCGAGTGAAAAGTTCTTCTATAAGGGCAATCTTTTGTAACATCGATAGATTTATTTAATGCATCATTGATAGCCTTAAAATTAGGTTTATTTGATATACTGAATGATAAAATTTCTCTATTAAACATATCTAAAAATGGATCAAGATAAGCCTTTTTTATAATTAATTTACCATTTCATCTGTAGTATATATTTTAAATTCCGATGTATCTGTTGTTATTTTCTGATGAGGAATTGATGTTTTAAATCTTCTATTTATTTTATTATTTTCTATTTTCCAATTGTACCTTTATATGAATTATATTTACGTGATTTATGAGAAAATGCAATGCATTTAAGGTCTGATTTTTTCATAATACGTCTAACTTTCTTTTGATTAATAACTATGCCCATATCTTTTAATGTAGCTGTAATTCGGCGATAGCCATATATTCCATTATGTTCTTGAAAAACTAATTTAATCTTTTCTTCAATATTTTCATCTGGATTTTCACTATCAAATCTCTTTTGCCAATACATATATGTTGATTTAGGAAATTTAGTAGCTTCAAGAAGAGTGGATAGTTTAAACTCCTTGCGAAGATCATAAATTACTTTTGATTCGTATCGGTTTTTAACCTTTCGGGAACATTCATTCCTGAAGCACGCAGCTTTTTTAAAAATGCAAGCTCCGCTTTTAACAGTGTATTTTCATATTCTAACTCTTGTTCTCTTGTTAACTTTTTTCTTTTTAGCCCATCTTCACCTAATATGTTATAGGCATTTACCCGTTTTTGAATTTGGCTATTATTATGAATTCCATATTTTTTTGATAGTGAAAGAAATCCGCCTTCTCCATTTAAATAAGATTTAACAACTTTTAGTTTAAAACTAAAATCGTATTTAGTCATATAAAAACACCCCAATCATTAGATTTTTAGTCCAACAATTGGGGCGCAGTACAGTATGATATCCACTTTTTAATATTCTTTTACTATTTATTATCTTCGGCTTTCCAACATTCACAACCTACTAATCCATCTATCGATGAAGCTTTAAATATAGGCTCTTTTATACCAGATTTTTTTTGATTAGTATAATCTTTAAGTGCTAAAAATGCGAATTTGCTAAGTTTAGCTATTGCAAATAGGTTTATAATGGCCATAAATGCCATAAATAAGTCTCCTAAGTTCCAAACTATATCTACTGCAGTTAAAGATCCAAATATAACCATACCTACAACAGCTATTCTATAAGTAGATAATAAACCTTTACTACCACTTATAAATTCTATATTAGATTGTCCATAGTAGTAATTACCAACTATTGAACTAAATGCGAATAAGAATATACAAACTGCTATAAAATAATTTCCTATAGATCCTATTTGTGAAGATAGTGCATATTGAGTTAATTGTATACCTGATAAATTAGATGTTGCATAATCACCACAAGTTAATATTATAAAAGCAGTACAGCTACATATAACTATAGTATCAGTGAAAACACCAAGTGCTTGTATTAGACCTTGGCTAACCGGGTGTGAAGTGGTTGCAGTAGCTGCTGCATTAGGGGCACTACCCATACCAGCTTCATTAGAGAATAAACCTCTTTTTATACCCATAAGCATAGTAGCACCTAAACCACCACCTGCTATAGCTTTAAATCCAAATGCATTTTCCATTATAAGTGTAAATATTTCAGGTATCTTTTGTATATTTAATAAAATAACAACTATTGCTACCAATATATATGCAACTGCAAATATAGGAACTATAACTTCTGAAATCTTTGCAACTCTATGAACTCCACCGAATATTACAACTGTTGTTAAAATCGCAAGTAGTATACCGATAATAGCTTTATCAATACCAAAAGCTGATTGGAAAGCTTGAGCAACAGTATTTGACTGTATTGCATTAAATACAAATCCGAAACTCACTGTTATAAGTATAGAGAAAACAACACTCATAAACTTGTTGTTGAGTCCTTTTTCTATATAATATGCAGGACCACCTCTAAAACCATCTCTATCTTTGACTTTATATATTTGTGCAAGAGTAGACTCAACAAAACTAGAAGCTGCGCCTATTAAAGCTACAAGCCACATCCAAAATACAGATCCAGGGCCACCTAAAGTAATAGCTATAGCAATACCTGCTATATTACCAGTACCAACTCTTGATGCTGTACTTATACAAAAGGCTTGAAAAGAAGATACTTGTCCTTTTTTCTTATTAGTACTAGATGCACCTAAAAGTTTAATCATTTCTTTAAAGTATCTAAATTGTACAAAATTACTTTTTAAAGTAAAATAAACTCCTAAAACTAATAGTAAAGCAATTAAAACATAAGACCATAAAAAGTCATTTAATGATAAAACTATATCATTTAAAATACTCAAATAAATCCCTCCTAATATAAAAATAATTTATTGAATTCTTGAAAAAGAAATTTCTTGAATTAAATTATGCATTTTTAAAGATTATATAATGAAATTAAAAATAAATCAATAAGAAAAATACTTGGAAAATAAAGAGAAACGTTATCTAGAGTAAAAAATAAATGAATGTGCGATAAATAAAATTGCAAAAACCTATAAAATTTAATTGAAATAAAGAAGGGGTTTTGGTATTTTACTTAACAAATAATGAATATATATATATATAATTGCAAATAAATTGAGAAAAAGTTATCCTAATATAAACAAAATAACTTGATTCTACAAAAAATAATTATATAATAATAATATGTAATTAAATTGAATTTAATTTTATTGTTTGTGAAAACGTAATTTAATGCTAAGGAGTGTAGAAAATGGGCTTATTTGATATATTTAAAAAATCAAAAAATGAAGAACAAGTTAAAGGGATAGTATCACCTATAAATGGAGAACTATTAGATATAACTAAAGTACCAGACGAGGTTTTTTCAACTAAGATGATGGGTGATGGATTTGCAATGAAGTCAGAAGATGGAATAATAGTATCACCTGTAGATGGTAAGGTAGGAGTAGTATTTGAAACTAAACATGCTGTGATATTAGAATCTACAGAAGGTAAAGAAGTTCTTATACACTTAGGTATAGATACTGTTAACTTAAAAGGTGAAGGTTTCGAAGTGTTTGTAAATGTAGGAGATGAAGTTAAAGCTGGAGATAAATTAGTTAAGATGGATTTACCATTTATAGAGGCTAATGCCAAGTCATCAATAAGTCCAGTTATATTTACGAACTTAGATTCAAATGAATCTATTAAAGTTGTAGAAGGACCTGTTAAAATTGGAGAAGCTAATAGAGTTGAAATAGCAAAATAGTATTGAAAATAAAGAACCTATGAAAAGGTTCTTTTTTAATGTGAAATATGTCACATTAAACCGACAATTATCATAATATATATTATCTAAATACTAAAAAATTTAGATAATATATATTATAGAGGTGTAATTTATGGACTTTTTAAGATCAAACTCTGATAATGGTAGCAGATATTACAAAAAAGGTAATTCAAATAGCAATTCAAATAGTAACTCATACAGTTCATATAGTAACTCATACAGTAACTCAAATAGCAACTCATATAGTTCGTATAGTAACTCAAATAGTAATTCATACAGCAACTCATATAGTAACTCAAATAGTAATTCATATAGCAACTCATATAGTAAATCATATAGTTATTCAAGATAATTGAAATTTAAAGCTGATATGGACCAACACTATAAAAAAAATGAAGTAGTTAATGGATATACGATAACAAATTTAATAGGACAAGGGCGATATGGGATTGTTTATTTGGGTGAAAATCAAGATTTTGAAAAATGCGTAATTAAACAACTTAAAAATGAAATGATTGAAAAAAGCAGGTCAAAACTTTTTTATGAAGAAGAAATACTAAAAAAAATAAATAACCCAGCATTTCCTAAGTTTATATGCAAATTTAAGGATGAAGATAGGGAAGGATATATACTAGAGTATATAAAAGGGCCTGTATTTGAAGATATTTTGGTAAGAGATAGTTGTATTTTTAATAGAGAAGATATTTACAAAGTAGGAGGACAACTTTTAGATATAATTGAAATACTTCATGAAAATAAAATAGTTCATCGAGATATTAGATTACCAAATGTTATATTAAAACAAGATGGAAACCTTGCATTAATTGATTTTGGATTAGCTAGATATATGGATTCAAAAAGATATAAAAAAGAGGTTGATTATTGGTTTTTAGGAGACTTTCTAATTCACTTGTATTACACAACCTATGAACCAGTAGATTATGTAGAGAGACCATGGTACGATGAACTGGATCTTACCAAAGATGAATCTATTTTTCTTAAAAAACTTATGTCAATTAAAGAACCATATAAAAGTATTGAAGAAATAAGGAGAGACTTAGAAAATTTAAAATTAAGAAACACTAATTAATTTAAGGTGGTTTATATGTCAATTAGTTCAATAGAGATAGTAAAAATACACAATAAAAGTTTTAGGGCTAACATTTATAATATTGAACCCTTTAGAATGATTGGATTAATAGATGTAGATATACAATATGATGGGGAAACAGAAAGAGTAACATTACCTTTTTATAGATCATCAGGAACAAATAATGGTAAAATGAAAGGTTTATGGTATCCTATAGTAGGCATAAAAACTCATACTGGCCCATTTACAGAATTTACAGATTTTATTAATTCGGCTTTAACAGCATCGACAAGAAGAGGAATTGGCAAAGAAGGTTGGCTAGCTAAGTCTCTATTTTTTCAAGATGACTATGTACCAAAATCAAGAATAAGAGGATTCTCTAATGGAAAGCATTATGAAGCTTTACTTGAAACTGGGAAAATATTAAGATATTTATATGAAAAGGGTTCATATTATGAAATGTATTATTTAACTCCACAGGTTTTAAATAGTACTGTAGCTTCGAATGAAATTTACCCTGGAAATCAGCATAGCCAAAGAAGAAATTTTGATAGATTTATAGCTGATATTGTTAAGGGTGCATAATATAAATTTTGGGCTCCACTTTATTATAAGTGGATTTTTATTTAATATAAATTTTAGGTATTTTTTACATATGGACAATATATTTTAATATAGATTTATATTATAACAAAGGGGGAAAATTTATGAAAAGCCAATTAATAAGAGATTTACATTCTGTAAATATTAGAAGACATCCAATAAATAGAAAAAAATTAGAATGCTTAAAAACTTCAGAAATAGTTAATATATGGTATGAATATTTTAAAAAAGAATAATAATAAATTGCATATACATATAAGCCGCTTTTGCGGCTTTTTTTATGTTTTTAAAATAAACTTATAGATGAAATGTTAACTTAATAATATAAAATAGTTGACCAAAAATGAATTAAGAATTACAATTTAAGTAAAATTGAGTATTTCAAGGAGATTTCAAAATGATACACAAAATTTGTAAAGATATAAAAAATGGATACGAAATAAGCAAAGAAGAAGCTATAGAACTTTTGAAATATAAAACTAAAGATTTGCTTAAATGTGCAAATGAAATTAGAAATTTTTATTTAAAAAATGAATTTGACATTTGCTCTATAGTTAATGGCAAAAGCGGAAAATGCAGTGAAGATTGCAAGTTTTGTTCACAATCATCTAATCATGAAACTAATATAGAAATATATCCTTTATTAAGTAAAGATAATTTAAAAAATGATGCAATATATCACAAGAAAAAAGGAGTTAAAAGATATTCAATTGTTACATCAGGTAAAAATTTAAGTGAAAAAGAAATTGATAAAATTTGTGAAGTATATAAGTGTATAGTTGATGATGTTGGTATTGAAACATGTGCATCACATGGGTTATTAGATCAGAATGCTTTGAGTAAACTAAAAAAATCAGGAGTAAAAAGATACCATAATAATCTAGAGACTTCGAGACGATATTTTGAAAAATTTGTACAACTCATACATATGATGAAAAATAAACACTATAAAGGATGCACAAAGAGTGGGGCTTGAAGTATGTAGTGGAGGAATTTTTGGACTTGGAGAAAGTGAACTAGATAGGATAGAGATGGCTTTTGAGTTAAGACATTTAAATATAAAATCAATTCCATTAAATGTTTTAAATTATATTGAAGGAACAAGCATAAATATAGAAAATCCTATAACAGAAGATGAGTTTTTAAAATCATTAGCTATTTTTAGATTTATAAATCCTAAAAGCTACATAAGGTTAGCAGGAGGAAGAAATTTATTAACAGACTTTGGACGTATTGCATTTGAAGGTGGTGCAAATGCAACTATAACAGGAGATTTACTAACTACATGTGGAAATACAATTTCAAATGATATCGAAATGATTAAGTCTTTAGGGTTTAAATTATAAGGGGGAGGATTTGATGAATAGTAAAGGTATATTTATTACAGGTACAGACACAGATGTTGGAAAAACTTATATAAGCGCTATGATAATGAAAAGATTATTAAAAAGTAATATAAATGCTACATATTTTAAAGCTGCTTTAAGTGGCGCAGATGAAATAGACAATAAATTAATTCCTGGAGATGCAAAGTATGTATGTGATATTTCAGGTATTGATTCCAATTATGATGAAATGGTATCCTACACTTTTAAAAAAGCAGTTTCACCACACTTAGCATCAGTTATTGAAGATAAAGAAATTAAACTAGAAAAAATAAAATATGATTTTGAGAATTTATCAAATAAGTATGAGTTTATATTAGCAGAAGGAAGTGGAGGTATAGTTTGCCCCATAAAAATTGATGATAATGAATGTATATTATTAGAAGATATAATAAAATTACTAGGCTTTGAGGTATTAGTTGTTGCAAGATCATCTGTAGGTACGATAAATCATACTGTATTAACAGTTAAGTACCTTGAAGAAAAAAATATAAAGATAAGAGGAATTATATTAAATGAGTATGATAAAAACAATATAGTTCATGCTGATAATGCGAAAGTTATAGAAAAACTTACTAATGTCAATATAGTTGCCTTTATTCCTAAGTACCAAAATGAAAGTGATGATATTAATATTGATTTAGATAAAATATTAGAATAATATTGGGGGATTGAAATGAATTTAGTAGAGAAAGATTTAAAATACATATGGCATCCATGTTCTCAGATGAAAGACTATGAAACTTTTAAGCCAATAGTTATAGAAGAGGGTGAAGGAATATACTTATATGATATAAATGGGAACGAATATATAGACGCTATAAGCTCTTGGTGGTGTAATTTATTTGGACACTCAAATAAAAGGATAAATAATGCTATAAATAATCAAATAAATAAATTGGAACATGTAATATTTGCGAATTTTACACATAAGCCAGCAATAGAACTTTGTGAAAGAATAATAAACCTAGCGCCAAATGGTCTGAATAAAGTATTTTTTACAGATAATGGATCAGCATCAGTTGAATGCGCCTTGAAAATGAGTTTTCAATACCATGCTCAAGTTGGAAATACAAAAAAACAAAAGTTTGTAGCTATAACAGATGCATATCATGGAGAAACTATAGGGGCTCTTTCCGTTGGAGATTTAGACTTATATAGCAAAGTATACAATCCTATTATGCTAGACACTAAAAGAGTAGATGGACCAGATTGTTACAGATGTAAATATAATAAAGAAAGAAAAACTTGTGATGCTGAATGTTTTGAAAGTATGGAAGACTATGTAAAAGAAAGTCATGAAGAAATTGCATCAATAATAATAGAGCCTATACTACAAGGTGCGGCAGGGATGAAGATTTATTCACCTATATATTTAAAAAAATTAAGACAGTTATGTCATAAGTATGATATACACTTAATCGCAGATGAAATAGCTGTTGGATTTGGGCGAACAGGGAAAATGTTTGCGTGCGAACATGCAGATATAACTCCTGATTTTATGTGTTTATCAAAAGGCTTAACAGCAGGATATGTTCCTATGGCTTTAGTTCTTACAAAGGATAATATATATGATGCGTTTTATGATGATTACAATACATATAAAGCATTTATGCATAGCCACACATATTCAGGAAATCCTATAGGATGCAGTATAGCAAATGAAGTTTTAAATATATTTGAGGATGAAAAAATATTATGTAAGAATGAAGAAAAATCAAAATATTTTACAAATCTTTTAAATGAAAGTTTTAAAGAACATAAACATGTTGGGGAAATACGTTCTATAGGTCTTATAAATGCAATTGAATTAGTTGAAGATAAAAATCTTAAACTTGGATTTGATTCAGATCTTAGAGTAGGATATAAGATATATAAAAAAGCACTTAAAAAAGGTGTACTATTAAGACCGCTAGGAAATGTAATTTATTTTAACCCTCCATATGTTATAAGCAAATCTGATATGAAAAAGATAGTAAGAGTTTGTAAAGAGACTATGGATGAAGTTTTAGAAAGTCTAAAAGTTGAAGTTTTATAATATAATTAAAAAAGCTGCTTTTGCAGCTTTTTATTTATGTTTTATAGGTTCATTGTAAGTTTCACCTTTAGTATCTATTTTTATAGATTTAATAACAAATAATGTACCCTTACTTCCTAAATCTTCTATTTTATAAACTAAATCCATTCCATTTATTACTTTACCAAAACCAGCATATTTTCCATTAAGATGAGGAGCAGATTTAGTAATTATAAAAAATTGGCTACCTCCGCTGTTTTTAGATTGACTTCTAGCCATAGATAAAACACCCTCTGTATGTTTTAAATCATTCCTAAAATTGTTTTTATTAAATTCTCCTTCTATTGAATAACCTGGGCCACCCATACCTGATCCCTCAGGGCATCCTCCTTGAATAACAAAGTTTTTTACAATTCTATGAAAAGTTAAATTATCATAAAAGTTATTGTTTGCCAAATGAATAAAATTATTTACTGTATTTGGAGCAATATGAGGATAAAGTTCAGCTTCTATAACGCCTATATTTTCTACATCAATATAGGCTATAGGAAGTTCACTTGGAGCTTCCATTACTTCATTTTTAAATTCTTTTTTAGATCCACTAAAACATCTAAACATTTTAGAGAAAAAATTACTATCAGTACTCATTAAATCACCTTCCAAATTATTTATAGTTTAGATTATATCATACAAGATATAGTTGGTTTGAAATAAATAACAATAAATGCATAAAGAACAAATGTTTGGTTATAATTGAAATATAAATCGATTGAAGTGATAGGAGGAAAATAAAATGAATAGTGTTATATTAGTTGGAAGATTAACTAAAGATCCAGAGGTAAAATATGTAGGAGAAAAAATATACTTGTAACAAATTTTACATTAGCTGTTGATAGAAAATTAAAAAAGAAAGTAAAGGGCAAAAACGATTTTATAAGAATCGAAGCTTGGAAAGAAGCTGCAGACATATGTGCAAATAAAATTAAAAAAGGAAATTTAGTATCTGTAAAAGGAGAACTTAGAATAGACGAATATTTAGATAAGGAGGAAAATAGAAGATATAGCACTAAAATTACTACTTATAATGTTACTTTATTAGAACATAACAAAAAACAAATAAATGGAATTGACATATTTGAAGGTGAAAAAGTTAATATGGATGAAGCTATGCTTCCATTTTAGATAAAAAGACTACTTGATTTGTTATTGAAATTATAAAAATTTCATATAACAAATCAAGTAGTCTTTTGAGCTGTGAAAAAAATTTTTAAAAAAATAATAAGTATTTAATCATATAAATGATATAAGTTATATAATTATATTAAAAATAAACTAATTTAAATAAATAAAGGGAGATGGTATAATGAAAAGGTTAGATTTTATTTATGACAGAGTTAGCATAAGAAGTTATAAGGAAGATAAAGTTCCAAGAGAAGATATTATTGAGATTATTAAAGCAGGTACTTATGCACCTTCTGGAAAAAATCTTCAGAATTGGCACTTTGTAGTAGTAACAGATAAAGATAAAGTAAGAGAAATTGCTAACATTGTTGAAAAAAAGGGGGCTGATTTATCAGAAGGCATTCATGATAAAGAAGCTAGAGATTCATTTAGAAAAATGTTACCATATTATACTGTATTTAAAAATGCACCTATACTAATATTAGTTTATGGAAGTGATTATCCAAATGGTGAATATAATGTACTAGACTTAGTAGGTGCAAGTAAAGAAGAAAAGAAAAAAGCTTTATTTTCAGATCCTGGAATACAAAATATAGGTGCTGCTATGGAAAATATATTATTGGCAGCTAGTGCATTAGGTTATGGAACATGTTGGATGGCTGGACCGAACTTTGCTAGAGAAGAAATAAAAAGTTGTATTGGGTTTGAAAAAGAAGGGTTTGAATTGGTATGTATGACTCCACTAGGGGTACCAATTGATAAAAAACATCCAAGACCAAGTAGAAAGCCTATAGAAGAAGTACTTTCTTTTATAGATTAAAATAAATATAGACAAAAGATTAGGAGCGATAAGTATGAGCAATAGTTTAGATATATCATATTCATTTGGATATGTATACGATAAAAGCAAATTAATAGTAATGTACCCAGTTGGAGAAAATACCATACCTAAAGATGAGTATGAAATGGAAGTTGAAGTAGCTTTTTTAGAGGATGGTATAGAAAGAGCATTTGAAGAATCTGATATAATTGAGGCAAATGAAACTATAAAACCACTTGAAACATTTTTAATGAAGCCAAATAAAATTATTCCTTTTGTAAGTAGCATAAAAGATAGTGAAACTAAAGATGAATTAAATAATTTATTAAATGACTTTGATAAGGAATATGAAATAAAGCTAAACTATATAAAAAAAGGTTATGAGATTTGTGATATATATGAGGTATTTCAAAATGCAGTAAAGTATATACCGAAAGAAAACATAGAGAATTTAAATATTTTAAAAATAAATGAAAGTAACTTTGATATAGAGAATTTTATAAAAACAACAAGGGAGTCTTTGGATGATACTATAGATAAAGAATATATACCATCTATAATGAGAAAAAGCTCACTTACAGATAGACTTTTTGTAAAAGAGGAAAAACAAACATTAAATAAAGAGAATCTTAATAAAGAAGATATATTAAATACATTAGAAAATAATAGTTTATATGTTATTTTTGGAGTAGATTCAAGTTCGTATTCTCAAGGTATATTATGTGCAAATGGAGAAACTATAACAGAATTAGATTGTGATATGGGAGATTTAGAAATTTCTCAAGTTAGAGACTTTGGATATATAATAGAAAAAACTAACGGTGAGCTTTGTTTTAAGATAGCAAACTTTAACGATGAGGCAGCTAATAATCAAAAAATAGCTCAAGTAGTTGATTACAGTGGTATATTTAAAGTGATGATGATAAACTTTGTAAATAAGTTTGTAAAATAAGGCCTATTATATAGGTCTTATTTTACGCAATGGACTTATTAGATTTTAAAATAAACAAAGTAAGTGCTAATAAGTAAAAATTGGTAAACTTGCGATAATATAGTATATATGATAAAATTCAGATGTTAATTTAATCTTAATAAAGACAGGTGATAAAATGCTTAATGAAACGAAAGAATTATTAAAAAACTTCTATGGGTTAGACGATGAAATATTTAACTTATCAAATGAAGTTATGGAAGATATTAAAGGTAGATTTGAAGAAATAAAAGAAACAAGAGAATATAATCAGTATAAAGTTTTAAGAGCTATGCAAGAGTCTAATTTAAGTGACAATCACTTTAACTGGACGACTGGATACGGATATAACGATATAGGTCGTGAAAAAATTGAAGAAATATATTCAAAAGTTTTCAATACAGAAGATGCTATAGTAAGACCTATTATAGTTAATGGAACTCATGCATTAACACTTTGTGTACAAGGTATAGTAAGACCAGGAGATGAAATATTATCTGTAACTGGGAAACCATATGATACACTAGAGGGTGTAATAGGTATTAGAGAAGAAAAAGGATCTTTAAAGGAATTTGGAGTTACATATAATCAAGTAGACTTTTTAGAAAATGGAGAGGTTGACCTTGATGGAATAAAAGAAAAGATTAATGATAAAACAAAACTTGTTATGATTCAAAGATCAAAAGGATATTCATGGAGAAAATCTTTAACTATAGAAGATATAAAAGAAGTTATAGAAACTGTAAAAAGTGTTAAACCAGAAGTTATAGTAATGGTAGATAATTGCTATGGTGAATTTATAGAGACTAAAGAACCTACAGATGTAGGTGCAGATATAATGGCAGGATCACTTATAAAAAATCCAGGTGGAGGACTTGCTTTAACTGGAGGATATATAGTTGGTAAAAAAGAATTAGTAGAACTTATATCATATAGACTTACATCTCCTGGTATAGGAAAAGAGTGTGGACTTACATTTGGTACGAGTAGAACTGTTTTACAAGGATTCTTTATGGCTCCATATGTAGTTTCACAAGCTTTAATGGGGGCTATATTCTGTTCTAGAATGTTTGAAAAATTAGGTTATGATGTCCTACCAAAGTATGATGACCTAAGAAGTGATATAATCCAATGTGTAAGATTAAATAGTGCAGATGAGGTTGTAGCTTTCTGTCAAGGTGTTCAAGCAGCAGCTCCGGTTGATTCATTTGTTAAACCAGAGCCGTGGGCAATGCCAGGGTATGATAGTGAAGTTATAATGGCTGCAGGAGCATTTATTCAAGGTTCATCTATAGAATTAAGTGCAGATGCACCTATAAAGCCTCCATATAATGTTTATTTCCAAGGTGGATTAACATTTGATCACTCAAAAATGGGAACTTTAAAAGCATATCAATACATGAAAAAGAATAAATAAAAAAACCCTCAGAAATGAGGGTTTATTTTTTATAGTCTATTAATTTTCCTTCATATAAATCTTTATGTGCTATATTTAGGTTAAATTCTTTTGATAAAATACGTATAGCAGCTAATTCGTTGTTAGTAACTATAGAAACTGTATCACCTGTATTGTTTCCTCTACCAGTTCTACCACTTCTATGTATATATTCATTGTTACTAACAGGGAAATCTAAGTTAAAGACATGTGTTACATCTTTAATATCAAGTCCTCTAGCTGATAAATCAGAAGAAACTAACACTTTAGCTTTTCCTGTTCTGAATTTGTATAAAGCATTTTTTCTATCTTCTTTACTCATGCTACCGTATATACATACAGAATTTCTGTTATGGAAGTTTAGCTTATCGTTTATTATCTCTATGCTTTCTTCGTTATTTACAAATACTATAGATTTTTTTGGATTAAGAGCAGCTAAAGACTTTCTAAGATATTTGAATTTATCTCTTTTATCACAAGATAAATACATATGATTTATATTTTTATTAGCAGTTACTTTAGGTTCAGTTTTTATTATCTTAGGTTCTTTCATTATTTCACTTAAGATTTTTATGCACTTATCATTTGCACTAGCAGAAAATGCTAATAATTGTCTATCTCTAAGTGTGCATTTTATTATATCTTTAACTGTATTTACATTTTTAGATGAAAGAAGACTGTCTACTTCATCTAAAACGATTGTTTTTACATTATGAACTTTTAATTTCTTTTGTTTTACTAAATCAAGAATTCTACCTGAAGTACCAACCACTATATGAGGTTTTGTGCTTTTTATATTTTTAATTTGTTTTTGAATATTAACTTCTCCTATTAGAGGAAGTGTAGTTACTTCGATAGTTGAATTTTTAGCAAGTAACTTAACTTGGTCTATTATTTGCATAACTAACTCATGTGTTGGAGCTAAAACTATAACTTGAGTTTCTCTCTTTGAAGTATCTATTTTTTCAAATAGAGGAAGTAAATAAGCTAGTGTTTTTCCACTTCCAGTTTCTGATTGAATTATTAAATCTGTATGATTTTTTATATCATCATAAACTAGGGATTGAATTTTATTTAAATTGTTTATACCTTGAATTTGTAAGGCTTTAACTAGATTAGAATCTAAATTAATATCTTGAGGTTTATTCATTTTTTACTCCTTTTTTATATATTATGTTTAAATTAGATTTATAGTATAACACTAATTTAAACATAATTCAAAGTATTAATTAAAGGTAAATAAATTTGAATTAGTATATATAGTTGTAATATAATATAAACTATGAAAATCAAAAAGGAGCATAATATGATGAGCAACAAAGTTGAGGAAATTTTATTGAGATTAATTTTATGGAGAGAGGTTTTATATATACCTGCTTATACTTTAATGTATGATTATGCGAATAAATTTTTTTGGATAGTAGTTATAATAGATAGGATTATAAACTTAGCAATAATTGCAAAAAACATAGATATAGATGAATTGTTTGATAAACTTTTAACTTCGTATAAAGATAAGAAGTCTGAAAGTTTAACTAAATTAGGTATATTTACTATAATAACAACACCTATATTGTACATATTAACGCTTATAAATAATCAAAAACTATTTTTTATATTAATTATTTTAGAAAATTGCTGACTTTATAGTAATCAAAATATTAGATGATAACTTTAAAATAATCAAAAAAATAAATAATTAAATAAGAAAAGAAGCACAATAACATTAAATATTGAAATTATAGAGGTGAAATTGTGCGTAAAATAATAAAAATATTTGCTTTAGCTATAACTATTGTGTATTTATTTACAGGAAGTGCAAAAGCACTTAATTATTATGATTTATACTTTCAAAAAACAGATGATAAAATAATAAAAGGAAGTTATGAAGAATTAAATACAAATTTAAATTATGAGACAATTTATAATGTTAACTTAAACAAAGACGAACAAGACGCTATAAATTATGAAATAAAAACTAATATATTTAAAGGGATAAATATAAATAATAAAGATATCGAAAATAAATATAATGAAGGTTATGTAAAGGTAAGGCCTGTATATAGAGAAATAAAAGGCGATATTATAAAAGATTATAAAACTTGGAATGATAAAAAAGAAATAGTTATAAAAATGCCTATTGATATAGAATTTATAAAATAGGAAAGGGTATCTATGGTAGATACCCTTATTTTTATTTTTTATTAAATATGTCTATAAAAATATCTGTGTATCCATGAGCCTTTAGATTTTCAATCATTTCTTCTGCATAAACTCTATTATTAAATGAACCACAAACTACTCTATAGAAAACATTTGAATCTTCTACTGGAGGATTAGTTGGCTTTGTATTTGGGGAATTAGTTTCAATTTTAAACTCTACTCCTACATACTTACATATTCCTTTAGCAATAGCAAGTGCAAATTTATCTTGATCTTCTCTAAGCAACTTGGCATCAAGCTCATTATCTATAAAAGCGAGTTCAATTAAACAAGATCTCATATTACTTTTTCTTAAAACATAAAAGTTTGCAGTTTTTAAGCCTCTATTTTTAGTAAAAGCGTTAGTTTTTAGTATTTCTTCATGTATACAATTAGCTAAATCTTTAGTTTTATCAGTATAGCTAAAAGTTTCAATACCGCTAGCTGTTTTATTAAATGAATTACAATGTATTGAAACGTAGCAGTCAGCACCCCAATTATTAGCTGATGAAGTTCTTCCATCTAAAGAAAGTGTAGAATCATCAGTTCTGCTTAGCTTCACCTCAACATTTTGTTTTTTCAATAATGATTCAACTTTTTTTGCTACTGATAAGTTTATATTTTTTTCAAGTAAATTATTAATACCTACAGCACCACTATCTATACCACCATGGCCTGGATCTATAAAAATTTTTTTGCTCATAATTACCTCCTTGAAAGCACATTTGTACATAATGTACTAAAATATATTATGAAACACGATTAAATTTGGTTCGATTAAATAAATATATATTTTATTTATTAGGAAGAATTTTATAATTTAAAAAATCAGAATATATGTTTAAATTAAAAATTACTTGGGTAAATAGTAAATGCTAGCAAATTAATATTAAAAAATTGGAGGACGTTAAAATGAAAGCATTAGTAGATAAAGATATATGTATAGGATGTGGAGCATGTACAGGTATATGCCCAGAAGTATTTGATATGGATAATGATGGATTAGCAATAGCTATAAAAGAAGAATTAAAAAGTGAATTAGAAGATAGTGCGGTAGAGGCTCAAGATGGATGTCCTGTAAGTGCTATAATAATAGAATAATAATTTTTTGTAAAAAGGCTATCTTATAAAAGAGATAGCTTTTTTTAGTTTTAAAAGAAGTTCATATAATTGTATAAATATAGTTATAAAAATCGAAATATAGTATAATGGTGCCTATGCGAAAAAATGGAACAGATTGAATGGAGGACTTATATGAAAAAAATGAATTTAATAAAAAAATTTAATATATTTGTTCTAATAATGATATTTTGTGGTATTAATCTAGATTTAGCATATGCATATAATGACATGAGTTTTAAAAATATAACCATTGAGGATGGCCTTTCTCAATCGTCTATAAACACTTTATATCAAGATACAAATGGATATATGTGGATAGGTACTAATGATGGGCTTAATAGATATAATGGATATGATTTTAAGGTGTATTCATATAACGATAAGAATAAAAATAGCATAAGCAACAACTTTATAATAGATGTTACAGAAGATAATAATAGAAATATATGGGTAGGAACTGCAAACGGATTAAGTAAAATAAACTTAAAGAACGGAACTATAAATAATTATTTAGATGGATACAAAAATGGCAATTTATCACATTATAATATACTTGATGTCCTAGTAACTAAAGATAATCGCATTATAGTTGCAACATCAAATGGATTAAATTTATATGATAAAGAAAATAACAAGTTTAAAAGAATTTTAAGTAGTGAAAAGCAGTTAACAAGTCAAATTGTAAATTCATTGACAGAAGATGAATTTGGGAATATATGGATAGGAACTGATAGTGGATTAGATAAGTATGACACAAGTCTAAAAAATAGAATGGGTTTTTATAAAAATAAAGGAAACAACTCTATAAGTGAAAGTAGTATAAATAAAGTTTATTACGAGAAAGGTAATATATGGCTAGGAACAAGTAATTCAGGGTTAATAAAAATAAATGTATCAAACAACGAAATTACTAGATATAGCAATAATTCAGATAATAAAAATTCATTACCAGGAAATCATATAAATGATATTATGAAGGACAGCAGGGGGAATTTATGGATTTGCACAAACCAAGGCTTAGCTAAATACAATTATAAGACTAATAATTTTATTACATATTCAAATGAAATATATGATAAAACTAGTCTTATAGCTAATGACGTAATTAGTATAATTGAGGATAAAAGTGGGTTAATATGGTTAGGGACGTATGCAGGAATAAGTATGTTTGATCCAGATAATGAAATCAAACATTATAAAACTAATCCATCAGATGAAAATTCTATAAACAGCAATTTGATACAAGGTATATATGAAGATAATGAAGGTCTTTTATGGGTAGGAACAAACTCAAAGGGAATTAATATAATAGATAGAGAAAAAATATAGTGAGAAGAATAGATAAAGAACACAATGAGTTTACTTTAAGTGATTACTCTATAAATGATATAACTGGAAAAGATGACTATATATACATAGCAACTGACAATGGGTTAAACGTATTAAATAAGAAAACAAAAAAAGTTGAAAAATATTTTAAAGAAATAATATTGCAAATAATAATATTAAATCATTATTTTTAGATAAACGTGGATATTTATGGATAGGAACAATTGACGGAATTAATATGTTGAATACAAGTGACAATACTATCAAAGATTATACTTACTTACTGGAAAAAATTAATAAAAATGATACATACGTATCTTCTATATATGAGGATAAAAATGGGTACCTGTATATAGGGCTTTTTTTACAAGGCGGACTCATAAGATTAAATTTAGATACACATGAATATGAAGTTTATAAAGCTGATAAGAGTAAAGCTAGCAGCATAAGTAGTAATAGTATAAAAGATATAAAAGAAGATTCATATGGCAATGTATGGATAGGAACTAGATATGGGCTAAATAAATTCAATCCTAAAAATAAAACTTTTAAAGTTTACACAACTAAAGAGGGATTACCCAATAATACTGTGTATGGAATTTTGTTTGATAAAGAAAATAATCCATGGGTTAGCACTAACTTAGGAATAGCTAAATTAGATATAAAAAGTGATAAATTCCAGACATTAGGAGTCGCTGATGGATTGCAAAGTAATGAGTTCAACAGTAATGCATCTTATGAAAATAAAAACGGAGAGTTTTTCTTTGGGGGAATAAATGGATTAAATGTTTTTTATCCTGAAGATATAAAAAAATCAAACTTTGTTGGTCATGTAGAATTTGATGAATTTAATATAAATGGGAAAAATTACAAAGATATAAATGGGAAAAAATTTACTAGTTATGAGAATAATATAAGTATAAACTTTTTTTTAACTTCGTATAAAGATGTAAAAAACACAGTATTATTACAAGTTAGAGCATAAAAATAATCCCTTTAACTTGTATTCGAAAAAAAATAGTGATTGGAATATAACTCATGAGAATACTGTTGTTTTTAGTGATTTAGATGCTGGAGATTATACGTTTAAAGTGGTTGCGAGAAATGATAATGGAAATTTTAGCGAACAAAGTAGTATTAATTTTACTATAAAAAAACCTTGTTGGTTAAGTAATATAGCTTTATCTATATATGCTGTAATAATAATAATAATAATTTACATGAGTATAAATAGAATGAAAAAATTAGATAGGCTTGTTGAAAAAAGAACTTCTCAGCTTAAAAATGAAATGGAAAAAAATAATAATCTTTGAATAAAGTTATTGTATTAGAAAAAATAAAAACAATTATTTTGTAAATTTGTCACATGAATTAAGAACCCCTTTAAATGTAATAAATAGTACAAGACAACTTATAAGTGAACTTAATAAAAAGAAAGAAGGAATAAGCAAAGAAAAAATAAGTCATTACATGGATGTTATAGATAAAAACTCAAAAAGACTTTTAAATCTTATTAATAATATAATAGATAGCACAAAATTACAAAATGGTCAGTATATGGTTCAATTAGAAAAATATGATATAGTTTATATTGTAGAAGAGACTGTTTTAGGGCTTAGAGATTTTATAGAAAACAAAGGCATTGAGTTTATAATAGATCCTGAAATTGAAGAGAAAATAATAGAATGTGATAGATATGAAATTGAAAGATGCATAGTAAATTTAATTGGAAATGCAGTTAAATTTACACAAAAAGGTGGAAAGATAGAAATAAAAGTAAAAGATTTAAATGATAAAGTAATGATAAGTGTAAAAGATAATGGTATCGGAATTGAAAAATTCCATAAATCAATATTTAATAGATTTAATCAAGTTGTTGATGTTAATTCAGAGGTAAAAGGAGGAAGCGGTTTAGGCTTAACTATTACCAAGCAAATTATAGAACTACACCGTGGTACTATATATGTTGAAAGTGAAGTTGGCAAGGGTAGCGAATTTATTATAATTTTACCTGAAAAAGTTAAATAAAAAAGAACTCCACAGAGTTCTTTTTTATTTAATCTAGCTTGACTATTATATTAGTAAGCTGAGAAACCAAATCTTGCATTTGGACTAAATCATCATTTGAAAGCGTTGACAATTTAGTGAAAAGAGACTCCTTTAGTCTTCTTTTATGTTCAGCTGATATGTCCAAAGCTTTTTGTGTTAACGCTATTCTGACAATTCTTCTGTCATTAGGATCTTCAGTTCTATGAACTAGGTCGTCTTTTAAAAGTTTATCTATAATAGGCGTCATATTTGGCTTAGATATTTCTAAGTTAGAAGCTATGTCTGATATAGATGAAGACCCATTATTAAGTAAATAAAATATAACTTTAACATGTGATGGTGGAAGAGGCGAGCATTTAACCATTTTATCTTGATTAAACACTTTATTATTCAGTTGAATTAACAAGCTGAATAATGCATCAGATGTTTTAGTTAAATCTTTTTTATCCATATAAAATCTCCTTTAACCTGTAATTATATTACTATTATAAACTAAAATAAAATTTTATACAATTTAAAAAAGTTATTGACTTATAATAATTATAAAATATAATAATTATTAAAACATAACTATTAAAATCTAAAAGGGAGAAGTAGCAAAATGATTAAGTTAATTAAACATTTAAGAAACTCAGTCGGTTCTGTAGTACTTATAGTTGGACTGTTAACGATTCAAGCTATATGTGATTTATCATTACCTGATTACACATCTAATATAGTAAATGTTGGTATTCAGCAAAATGGTATTGAAAATGCAGTTCCAGAAGTTATAAGAGAGAGCGAACTAAATAATCTTACTATCTTTATGAGTGACAAAGACAAAAATGAAGTGATGAAATATTATGACTTACTTGATAAGGGTGAGTTTAAAGATATTAAGATTGATGAAAAGTATATAAGCTTAATACAAATGATAAAGAAGTAATAGATAAGTTAAACCCTATAATGTCAAAATCTATTATGATAGTATCTGGTATAGAAAAAAATAAGTCTCAAATTGTAAAACAAATGACACCACCTGGAGTTCCGGTTAACCCTAATATGGATATAATGGCTACTTTCAAGTCAATGCCTAAGGATTCTTTAAAGCAAATAGAATCTAAGTTTGATGAAAAAGTTGATAAAATGCCAGAAAGTATGGTAACTCAAGGTGCTATAGGATATGTAAAAGGTGAATACAAGGCAATCGGAATAGATGTAGATAAGCTTCAAACTAGCTACATATTCAAAACGGGTGCGATAATGTTAGGAGTAGCCCTAATAAGTATGATAGCTACAGTAGCAGTTGGATACTTAGGAGCTAGAGTAGCAGCAAAACTTGGTAGAAACTTAAGAAAAGATGTATTTCATAAAGTAATTTCATTCTCTAATAAAGAAATGGATGAATTCTCCACTGCATCTTTAATAACACGTAGTACAAATGATATACAACAAGTACAAATGTTAATGGTAATGTTACTTAGAATTGTATTTTATGCACCTATACTTGCTTTAGGTGGAGTTATAAAAGTACTAGGAACTGATACTTCTATGGCTTGGATAATAGGTGTTGCAGTTCTTGCGATAATATCTGTAGTATTAGTTTTATTTGCATTAGTTATGCCTAAGTTTAAATCCGTTCAAAAACTTGTTGATAAGGTAAACTTAGTAACTCGTGAAATGCTTACAGGAATGCTAGTAATAAGAGCATTTGGTACTGAAAAGCATGAAGAAAAAAGATTTGATAAGGCAAATACTGATTTAATGAAAACTAATTTATTTGTTAATAGAACGATGTCTATGATGATGCCAACTATGACTCTAATAATGAACTTAATTACTATATTAATAGTATGGAACGGTGCTCATCGTGTTGACTCAGGAAATATGCAAGTTGGAGATATGATGGCATTTATACAATATACTATGCAAATTATAATGGCATTCTTAATGATATCAATGGTATCTATGATATTGCCACGTGCTATAGTTTCTATGGACCGTATAGATGAAGTTATAAGTAAAGATGTAAATATAAAAGATAAGAAAAATACTAAAGAATTTGATGAAAATAAAAAAGGTATAGTTGAATTTAAGAATGTAAGTTTCAGATATCCTAATGCGGAAGAGGATGTTTTAAGAAATATAACATTTACTGCAAAACCAGGTCAAACTACAGCGTTTATAGGAAGTACAGGAGCAGGAAAATCAACTCTTATAAACTTAATACCTCGTTTCTATGACGTAACAGAAGGTGAGATATTAGTTGATGGAGTAGATGTAAAAGATGCTAGTCAACATAATTTAAGAGATAGAATTGGATATGTACCTCAAAAAGGAGTTTTATTCTCAGGGGACATAAACTCTAACTTAAGATATGGAAATCAAGATGCTACAGATGAAGACGTTAGAAAAGCAGCAGAGATAGCACAAGCTTTAGAGTTTATAGAAACTAAACCTGATAAGTTTGAAAGTGAAATTTCACAAGGTGGTACAAATGTTTCAGGAGGTCAAAAACAAAGACTTTCAATAGCTAGAGCAATAGCTAAAAACCCAGAAATCTATATATTTGACGACAGTTTCTCTGCTTTAGACCTAAAAACAGATGCAGCACTTAGAAAATCACTAAAAGAAGAAACTGGAGATTCTACAGTACTTATAGTAGCTCAAAGAATAAGTACAATATTAAATGCTGATCAAATAATAGTTTTAGACCAAGGTAGCATTGTAGGAATTGGAAAACACGAAGAACTTCTTAAAAATTGTGAAGTGTACAAAGAAATTGCCCAATCACAACTTTCAAAGGAGGAACTTGACAATGAGTAATAAAAAGCAATCTACTCCTAAAATGGGCGGACCTATGGGAGGAATGAGAGGAACAGAAAAAGCAAAAGATTTTAAAGGAACAATGAAAAATCTTTTTAATTATTTAAAACCTTATAGAATATCTATATTTATAGTAGTTATATTTGCAATAGGAAGTTCTGCATTCTCTATAGTAGGACCTAAGGTATTAGGTAAAGCTACTACTGAGATATTTGAAGGATTAGTTAGAAAAGTTAGTAATCAAGGAAACGCAGGAATAGATTTTGATTATATAGGTAAAGTTCTTTTAATTTTATTAGGACTATATGTAATAAGTGCGTTATTCTCGTTTGTTCAAGCATTTATAGTTTCTGGAATATCTCAAAAGGTTTCATATAAATTGAGAAAAGAAATTTCAGAAAAAATAAACCGTATGCCACTTAAGTATTTTGATAAAAGAACACATGGTGAAGTGTTATCAAGAATTACAAATGATATAGACACATTAAGTCAAAACTTAAATCAAATTATGACTCAAATTATTACTGCTGTTACAACCGTAATAGGAGTTCTTATAATGATGATATCTATAAGTTGGCAAATGACTATAGCTTCATTATTAATATTACCTGTATCTATGATAATAATAGGATTTATTGTTAAAAACTCACAAAGCCACTTTAAATCTCAACAAAAATATTTAGGGCATGTTAATGGTCAAGTTGAAGAAACTTATGGTGGACACAATATAGTTAAAGCATTCAATAGAGAAGATGCAGCTATAGCAGAGTTTAATGAATTAAATGATAAATTATATGAATCTGCATGGAAATCACAATTCCTATCTGGAATGATGATGCCAATGATGACTTTTATAGGTAACTTAGGTTATGTGTTAGTATCTATATTAGGTGGATACTTTACTATAAAGAAAACTATTCAAGTTGGGGATATACTTTCATTTATACAATATGTAAGAAGTTTTAACCAACCAATCGCTCAAACTGCACAAGTTGCAAATATAATGCAATCTATGGCAGCAGCAGCAGAAAGAGCTTTTGAATTTTTAGATGAAGAGGAAGAGATCCAAGTAAGTGATCATCCAGTTAGTGTTGAAAATATCAAAGGAGATGTTTCTTTTGACCATGTTAACTTTGGATATTCTGAGGATAAAATAATAATAAATGATTTTACAACAAATATAAAAGCAGGACAAAAAGTAGCAATAGTTGGGCCTACTGGGGCTGGTAAAACTACAGTTGTAAAATTATTAATGCGTTTTTATGATGTAAATAAAGGTGCTATATTAATAGATGGTAAAAATATAAATGATTTTAATAGAGCTGACCTACGTAGTTTATTTGGAATGGTTTTACAAGATACATGGTTATTTAATGGTAGTATAATGGAAAATATAAGATACTCTAAGCTTGATGCTACTGATGAAGAGGTTATAGAAGCGTCTAAAGCAGCTCATGTACATCACTTTGTAAAAACTCTTCCAGCAGGATATAGCATGGAGTTAAATGAAGAAGCTAGTAACGTATCTCAAGGTCAAAAGCAACTTTTAACTATAGCTCGTGCGATTTTAGCAGATCCTAAAATACTTATATTAGATGAAGCTACTAGTTCAGTTGATACTCGTACAGAAGTTTTAATACAAAAAGCTATGGAAAATCTTATGGAAGGTAGAACTAGCTTTATAATAGCTCATAGATTATCAACTATAAAAGATGCAGATTTAATACTAGTTATGAAAGATGGAGATATAATTGAGCAAGGAAATCATGAAGAATTATTAAAATCTGATGGATTCTATGCATCTTTATATAATAGTCAATTTGAAGATTGTGAATAAGTTTTCCAAATTGATTACAAACATATTGTAAAGTAATTACAATTGTGTTAAAATTAAGGTAACATTAGTAAATGTTAAATTTTTTTACAAGGTTTTAGGAGGATTCCAAAATGATGAATGGAATAGTTAAATGGTTCAATAATGAAAAAGGATTTGGATTTATATCAGTAGAAGGTGGAGATGACGTATTCGTACATTTCTCAGCTATACAAAGAGATGGATTCAAATCATTAGAAGAAGGTCAAGCAGTTAACTTTGAAATAGTTGAAGGAGCAAGAGGACCTCAAGCTGCTAACGTAACAATAGCAGAATAATTGAGTTTATAATATATAAAACACAATTAAGAAATTAAAACTAGAGAGTTTTCTCTAGTTTTTTTTATTGTGAGCGAGAGCTATGTAACAGATTTGTTACATATGCGTAATCAATTTGTTACAGGGATATGATAAAATATGTAAAATAGACAAGAAAAGATAAGAATAATTTGTATTTATGACAGAAGGAGAAATTTTATGTGTGGACACGTTTTTTTTATATAGTAAAAAAGGAAAGGTTGATGAAGCTTTATTAAGTGAATTAACTGAAAAGATTAATCATAGAGGTCCTGATGATACAGGGTTATTTGTGAAAGACAATGTAGGATTTGGATTTAAAAGACTTAGTATAATTGATTTATCTCATGGACATCAACCATTTAGCAAAAAAGAGAGTACTATAATATTTAACGGGGAAATATATAATCACGAAGAACTAAGAGATGAACTTATAGCTAAAGGACATGAATTTAAAACTGGATCAGATACAGAAGTATTACTTACTTCTTATTTACAATATGGTAAATCAGCTGTTAAAGATTTTAGAGGAATGTTTGCATTTGTAATTTATGATGAGAATACAAATACTATATTTGGGGCTAGAGACCATTTTGGAATAAAGCCATTATACTACACTGAAAATGATGAATATATAGCATTTTCATCAGAATATAAAGCTTTAATGCCAATAGTAAATGAAAAAAATGTAGATGATAAAAGTTTACAAAACTATTTATCATTCCAATATGTTCCAAGATATAAAACTATGATGGAAGGAATCAAAAAAGTGCCTAATGGAACTTGCTTTACAATTGAAGATAATCAAATAAGATTTGAAAAATATTTTGATCCTAGATTTCAATGATAAAGAAGTTACAAAAGAAGATATATATAATATATTAGAAGATTCTGTAAAGCATCATATGATATCTAATGTTGAAGTTGGAACATTCTTATCGGGAGGAATAGATTCAACTATAATTGCTGCACTAGCATCAAAAATAAATCCTAAAATAAAATCTTTTTCTGTAGGATTTGAAGTGGATGGATATAATGAATTAAGTGTTGCAAAGAAAAGTGCGGATGCATTAGGTATTGAAAATATACAAATAAGAGTAACTCAAGAAGATTATATAAAATCACTTCCTAAAGTTATATACAGCTTAGATGATCCATTAGCAGATCCATCATGTGTTGGAATTTATTTCTTATCAAAAGAAGCTAGAAAACATGTAACTGTAGTATTATCTGGCGAAGGAGCTGATGAGTTCTTTGCAGGCTACAATATATACAAAGAATATGAAGCGGTTAAGCCATTTTTAGGATTATCTAAAGGCTTAAATCAAACTTTAAATAAAATATTTACAAAAATGCCAGAACTAAGAGGTAAAAATTACTTAGTTAGAGCAACTACACCTTTAGAAAAAAGATATATAGGAAATGCTAAAATATTTGAAAATAATGAAGTAAAGAGTATAATAAATAAGTATGATGATAATAACACATATAGTAAAGTAGTTAGAGATTTATATAGAGATTGCAAAAGAAAAAGCTATGACTATATAACAACTATGCAAGATATAGACATAAATACATGGTTAGAAGGAGATATTTTATTAAAAGGTGATAAAATGTCAATGGCATCATCTATAGAACTTAGAGTGCCATTTTTAGATAAAGAAGTATTTGAGGTTGCTAGAAATTTAAGATTAGATCAAAAAATAAGCAATAAGAATACAAAAGTTTTACTAAGAGAAGCATTTAAAGATGTAGTACCTAAACATATGGTAGAAAAGAAAAAATTAGGATTCCCAACACCTATAAGAGTATGGTTAAAAGATGATTTAGGTAAATATGTAAGAAATATAATAACTCAATCAAAAACGGATGATATTATAAATAAAGAGTATGCTATAGGTTTACTAGATGAACATATAAAAGGAAGTAAAGATAACTCAAGAAAAGTTTGGACAATATTTGTATTCTGTTTATGGCACCAAATATTTATAGAAGGAAAAAATATAGATTCTTTATAAACGAAAGAAGGATGTAGATATGAAGAAGATATTAATAGTTGAAGATGAAGAAAATATATCGGATATACTATCTTATTCTCTAAGAAAAGAAGGTTATGAAATTAAAATAGCAGATACTGGAAAAGCTGCTATTGAACTTGTATCGAGTTTCAGGCCGAACTTAATTATATTAGATTTAATGCTCCCAGATATGAATGGTCTTGATATCTGTAAAAATGTAACAACTAATTTCTCTATACCTATAATAATGTTGACTGCGAAGTCAGACACTATAGATAAAGTTTTAGGCTTAGAATTAGGTGCGGATGATTATATAACTAAGCCATTTAATATAAGAGAAGTAGTTGCAAGAGTTAAGTCTATATTTAGAAGGATAAGCTTATTAGAAGATAATATTAAATCAGATATAGAAGTTGTTAAATTAGCAAATGGGTTAGAAATAAACAAAAAGAAATGAAAGTTAGATTAGATAATGAGATTATTCATTTAACAAGTAAAGAATACGAACTTCTTTTATATTTTGTGGAAAACATAAATACAGTGCTAAATAGAGCCCAATTACTAGATAATATATGGGGAATAGACTTTGAATGTGAAAGTAGAACTGTAGATACTCATATACAAAGGCTTAGAAAAAAACTAGGCGATTATAATTGTATAGAAACTGTAATTGGAGCAGGGTATAAGTTATCTGGACAAAAAATATAAATATGAAAAACTCCATAACAAACAAAATAATGCTATTTTTCTTGGTTATAATCTTTTTTGTTATATTTTCTATAGTTATTTATAGCAACTCAGTACTTAATAATGTAGTAGAATATTTAATTGATAATGAAATCAAAGATACAACTAAAAGTATTAATTTATATTTACATCAGTATTTTAGATTTAATAAAATGGAATTTAATAAAATTTCATTTGCATCAAAAAGTAGTGCAATTTCAAGAGATTTGACTTATAGATTAGATAAAACTGTTTATATTTATAATGATATAGGGGAATTAATATACCCAAGAACAGAAAAATATAAACAATTAAAAATAACTAAAGATATGGAAAATGCATTAAATGGAGAACTGTCGTATACAATCGAATATAAAGATAATAAGGCTTTAGTATATGTATCATATCCTATTTTTAGAGAAGATAAACTCATAGGTATGATAAGATTTGCAAATGATTATACACCTTTATTTAATAAAACTAAATTATTTATAAATAAAACATTGATTTTTTCTGTGATGATTTTTGCGGTAAGTATGATTATTGCATATATTATATCAAAGCAAATAACATCTCCAATAAAAAATTTAGCAAATAAAACTAAAGAAGTTACAGATGGGAACTTTGATGTAAAAATAGATATAAGTTCTAGTGATGAGTTAGGAATGCTTGCATCTGATTTTAATAATATGATTGAGACAATAAATACTCAGATAAAAACTATAGAAAGCGATAGAGATAATTTAAGAGAGTTATCAGAAAAACAAAAGAAATTTTTGATAATGTAACGCATGAGCTAAAAACTCCTATGACAACTATAATTGGATATAGTGAAATTATAAAAGATAACCAATTTACAGATGAAGAGTTTTTTAATAAAGGAATAAATAGAATTATATCTGAGGCTAATAGATTAAATAGAATGATTGTACAATTACTTGATATATCTAAAATAGTAATAAAAACTTTGATTATGAATTAAAAAAGATAGATCTATCTAAAATTATAATAAGTATGTGTGAAGATATGACTCATAAAGCTAAAAAGTATAATATGAGTATAAAAATAAATGTTGGAAAAAATATAAAAATAATTGCTAATGAAGATAAAATTAAAGAAATTATAATAAATTTACTTGATAATGCTATTAAATATGGAAAAGTTAACTCAGACATATTTGTAAATGCATATATAGAAGGTAAGTTTGCAAATATATCAGTTATAGATTCAGGAGAAGGTATTGAAGAGAAGGAACTTGAAAATATATTATCTCCTTTTTATAGAGTATCTAAAAGTGAAACTAGAGAATTAGGAAGTACTGGATTAGGACTTGCTATTGTCAAATCAATAGTTGATAGCTATAATGGGAAAATCGACATAAAAAGCGAGGTTAATAAAGGCACTGAGGTTTCTATAAAACTTCCTACAATAAGTTAAGGAGAACTATATAATGCTAAAGAATATAAAGCAAGATATAAAGAACATAATACTTTTACTTTTTATTGTAGGGATACTTTCGCTTATTGTATACGTAAGTGTATATGAAAATAAAGAATATAGCAAAAATGTAAAATTAGATGGAAAAACTTATGATTACAATGAAAGTAACTATAAAAATAAAAATGAAAGTATAAAACTAGACTCTGTTATACCTGTAAATGACTATATTCTAGATTTAGAATTCAATGAAGATAATTTACTTGCTATAAGTAATTATACAGACAAAAACAAAACTGGAATAAACATATATGAAATAAACCCTGATGATGAAAGCATTTTAAATGTAAAAACTTTAAATGATGGTGTTTTTACTATGTATAATATGGAGAGTATGTCTCCATCTAAGGAAATATTAACATATAGCACAGCGGAAAATGAAAAAAGTGATAAATATAAAAATTTAAAGAGTGTATTATATAACTTAAAAGACGACAGTTATATTACTTTACCGTACTATTTTGATTTATTAGGATGGGTGCCAGATAGCAGTGGTTTTTATGGTTATAAAAATAGTGAATTATTTTCATACGACATAAATGAAGAAAAAATTGTTAAAACTTATGAACTTAAGAAAAGTGATTATGTAAATAAAATTTTATTTTCTCAAGATGGAACAAAACTTTATATGCTAAATATAAATAAAAATAAAATTGATATATATGATTTGAAAAACAATTCAGTATCTAAAATTGATGCTATAAAATTTATATCTGACTTTGATGTTATAGACGATAAATATTTATTAATTGAAGGAACTAATGCAGATAAGAAAAATTTATATGTATATGACACTGAAAGCAAATCTAAAAAACTAATAAATGGAGTACATTTAGACGAAATGTATTTAAGCAAAGATAAAAGTAAACTAGTAACTGTATACTATACGGGTAATAATGAAAGTACGATAGATGTATATGATCTAGGTATATATAATGAGAATGTAGACTTATATAAACTTGGGTGCATTCCAATGATAAAAGGCATACCTTATATAGCCATAAGTGATAACAATAAGTTAGCATACTCTATAGAAGGTAATAAATTTGGTGACAGCGAAATATACACATATAGTATATCGAGTAAAAAATGACAACTCTTATGAGTTGTCATTTTTGCTATATTTCCATTACAATTAAGTAATAAATATTGATATAAAAAATAATAGGAGTAAAATAGTATTAAATTAAAGGAAGACAACAAATAGAATTTGCTTATATATTTAAGGAGAATAGAGTATGGAACATATAGAGACATTATTTACATTGGCTAGAGATAACTTTATTTTAGTTTTTATAATAGGGACATTTGCAAGTTTTTTAGAAAGTTTTATTCCTGCATTACCACTTATGGGGATAGTAGTTGCAAATAGTGTTATGATGGGATGGGTATTTGGACTTTTAGGTTCAGTATTAGGTTCTTGTACAGGTACATATTTACTATTTTTATTATCAAATAAATTTAGTCATATAAAAATATTTGAAAGAATAGAAAATAATAAAGTTGATAGGGCTATAAACTGGGTAAAACACCAGGGCTTTGCTACATTGTTTATTGCGTATTCTTGCCCATTTATACCTGGATGCTTGGTTACGATAGCTTGTGGGGTTTCAAATAAGAGTAGGGAAAGTTTTGTACCAGCCATGATAAGTGGTAGGATATTAATGTTTTTAATTGCAAGTTATATAGGTAATGATTTACTAGGATTTATACATAGTCCTATGAGAATTATATTTGTAGCAGCATTAACAATTATATCATTCTTAGTTGGAAGAAAAATAAATACAAGAATCGAAGCTAAGCATCATAATTAACATAAATTAAAAAATTCTCTAATAGTATACTATTAGAGAATTTTTAATTTTCTTTAAAATTATTTAAATAATAGGGGATTTTATGTTAAAAACAAACAAAGATAAAGTTGTAAAATGGTCAGTTCAAGGGAAAATACATCATCCACTAGCATTAAGTTATAGAGTAACTCATGAAGGAAAACCTGTTATACTGCCTTCGACAGGAGGAATTTCATATAATGTAAAGATAGGGGATTGCGTTTATGGTTTAGCTGGAGATCATGTTGAACCAGGAGTGTCTATCAGAAATGAAGATGTAAGAGAGAGCAATGCACTTATGACGTTTGCATGTATAGGAAATGAGGCTAAGGTTGTAAGTGGAGAAGCTAAAGGGGCAAAAGGATATGTTACAGGTATGCATGGTGGAATAGAGCACGTACTTATACATTTTGATGAGGAGACTTTGGAAAATTTAGCTATAGATGATAAAATTATGGTTAAAGCCTATGGACAAGGTTTAAAATTAGAAGATTTCGATGATATACATATAATGAGTATAGATCCAAATTTATTTGAAAAATTAGGAATAACAGAAAAAGATGGCAAAATACAAGTACCAGTTGTTGCAAAAGTGCCACCATACTTAATGGGGTCAGGTATAGGATCAAGTAGTGCTTATACTGGAGATTATGATATAATGACTGCTGACTTTGATGAAATAAAAAGACTTGGACTTGATAAATTGAAATTTGGAGACTTAGTTTTACTAGAAGACTGCGATAATACATATGGAAGGGGATATTTAAAAGGAGCAGTTAGCATAGGTGTAATTGTTCATAGTGATTGTGTAACGCTTGGTCATGGGCCAGGAGTTACGACTATAATGGTTAGCAAAACACCTATAATAGAAGCTATTATAGACGAAAATGCAAATATATCTAACTATATATAAATAAAAAATTAACTATTGAGTATTACTGTTTAATAATAATTTGATCGGGTATAAAAGAGTATAAGAAATTATGCTCTTTTATTTTGCATAATAATTTAATTAAAGAAGAAAATAAAATTGAAAGATAATTAGGAGGATATATATATGAAAGTTACATTTAGTGGAGCACCGTTAACATTAGAAGGGAATCAAGTTAAAGTAGGCGATGTAGCACCTGACTTTACAGTAGTAGGAAATGATTTAAGTCCTATAAAGTTTAGCGAAACAAAGGGAAAAAGAATATTAGTAGCAGTTCCATCAATAGATACTGCAGTATGTGATATAGAGGTTAGAAAGTTTAATCAAGAAGCTGCAAAATTAAATGATGTTAAAGTATTTACTATATCAATGGATTTACCATTTGCACAAGCTAGATGGTGCGGAAATGCAGGAATTGAAAATGTTGTTACTGCATCAGATTATAAGGATAGAGAATTCTCTAAAGCGTATGGTTTATATATAAAAGAATTAGGTCTTGTATCAAGAGCTGTTATAGTTGTAGATGAAGACAATAAAGTAGTATATACAGAGTACTTAGAAGAAATAACAAATGAACCTAACTATGAAAAAGCAATAGAAGCTGTTAAGTAATAATAATAAAAAGATGCCTCAAAAAAAGTTTTTGAGACATCTTTTTTATATTAAGAAGGAAAAAGAGTGTACTTTATCAAAGTATATATAATCTTTGTTTTTAATTGAAATATTAGGGGGGATATATTTGGTGGAAGAATTTGATATAAATGGAGCTTTGATAAAATTTCCTGAAGAAAAAGTAAGATATAATTCTATTAGAAAAGAATTTTTAAATCAAGCAACTGAGTATAAATGCAAATTGAAAAAAGAATTGTCTAAAAATTACACATCAAAAGATATAAATGAAGTTGGGCTAAAACTTTATGAAGAGTATATAGATAATTGTATAAAAAAAGGTGTAGAAATAGTTGTTAACTATGAAATTATAACTATTGACACTAACCTTTTTAAAAAGAACTATTGCCTAAAATATCTAACATACTCTAAAAAATCTAAAAACTTATCAAAAGATTATTTAATACAAAACAAAAATAAAAAAATAAGTTTGGCACAAAAATCAATGGAAGATAAAAAGTTAATAAATATATTAGCAGATAATTTATTTGAAGATTGCTTTAAAGTACATTATGCAGTAATTGATGCACTTTTAGATAATGGGGTAGACATAGTATCTAGTTATATAGAAGAAGAAAATATAATAAAATCTAATGCACTATTTAATAATTATAAAGATGGATTTATAGATAAAACTAATGAAAGTTATGTTATAAAACAAATAATTGCTCTAAACCCATATAGAAAAGATATATATGAGTTTTTTATAAAAGAAGATGGGGACTTTAATAGTGAAATAGAAAGACTAACTAAGTTTTTAGGTTATGATGTAAAAAATATAAAGAATATTTAATGGATAAATATGTAGAAAAGATAGAAGAGAATCATGGTTGCGATATAGAAATTGAAAAAGAAAAAATTGAAAAATATGCAAAATATATAGGATATGATAAAAAGGAAATTTATTGTGCTAGAGTAGAAGCATTGTATATTTATAAAAATGCATAAAAAAAAAGAGGCCTTTGAAAGTTAGTATGAGAACATAATTTATACTAACTTTTTAAGGAGCCTCTTTTTGTATATAGTTAGTTAAATTGACTTAGTTAAGATAAATTTTATTTATAGTGTAACTTTTTAAAAAGAATAATATACTAACTTAATAACTATATTTATATAAAG